>SLPW01000627.1 GCA_007131755.1 Myxococcales bacterium
CCCCAACCTCGGCTGTTCCAGCTCCATTAGCAACGAGGTCAGGACCATGGCTCCGTCGACGGGCAGTCCACCGGAGTGATTTCCCACCACCATCGCCCTCCCCCGAGGTGGGATGTGTTCTGCCCCGAACGTTCGCACCGAGAAGTAGTGACGATAAAAGGGGACGAGCAAGGAGAAGAAGGTCACCAGGTGGTCGCGAGAGATGCCGTAGTGATCGAGTCCGTAGCGATTGAAGGGAAGTTCCAGCCTTTCTACGGCTTCTTCCACCTCCTCATCGGCCACCCAACGTCTCATCATCGCGCCTTTCATCGTCCCTCACCGGTATCCATCATTTTCATATATGGCATTTCATTGATTCGGCTCGCCCCCCGCACCGATTCAAATACACCGACGTGGAGAAGGAGGACTTCTCACAAGCCTACTCGGGATCAGCACAGCACCGAAAACCGACATTGGGGCGGGAGTTGCCGGCCGACATTGCCGAGGAGTAATTGCAGCGCGCCATCTCCGGGCCACTGTCGAAGGCCCCACCGGCGACGCGTTGTTCCTCCACCCATTCATGGACGTTTCCGCTCATATCGTAGGCTCCTACGTGGCTTCGACACTGAGAAAAGGCCCCTGCTTCGGCGAGGGACCGGTTGAAACCGTCGGCGTCGGTCGTATTGCACGCGTCGGGGTTGAAGCTGGCCCCATAGGGATAGCCGCTTCCACAGGCACCTTGCCATTCCTGAAGGGTACACAGGCGCTTGCCCTGGCGTTGACAGGCGCCGCGGGCGTCAAACCAACTTACGTTGGTCCGCGGCGTTTGTCCGGCGCCGGGATATTGGTAGGCGTCGATACATACGAATTCTCCAGCGAGACGAAAGCGAACCATTCCAGAGGGGCATTGCGTCGCCGCCGGTTGTTCTGTCGCGCGTGCACCGCCGGGGGCTTCCCCGGCACCGGCCGCCGCCTGAGCGACCTCCTGCTCTTCTTCTTCCTCTTCCTCAATGCGCTCCCCTTCTTCTTCCGCCCTTTTCAGCGCGACATCGAAGGCGTCAATCTTGATATTGACCGCCAGGGCCGTCGCTTCGCCAAGCTGCTGGCGCAATTTCTCCTCTTCTTCCTTTCTCTTTCGCTCTTCCTCTTTTCTTTGTTCCTCTTCTGCAAGAGCATCTTCGTCGAGCTCTTCGGTCTCATCGTCGTCTACCGGATCGGGGTGCTGGGCCACGGCATCGCCGGTCTCCCCGCCGGGATCGTCTCCACTGGAGGGCAGGACGAGTGCGAGCACGACCACACCGAGGAATAACGCGACGACGACGGCTGCTCCGGCCAAGATGCCCAGTGGTGGACCCGGGTCGTCATCCGACGCCTTAGGCTTTGGTTTTCGCTCCGCCCGTTCCGGTTTCGGCTTTGATGCGGCACCCAGCGATGGTGGCACGGTGGCATCGGGAATTTTCGGTGTCGCTCCACTTGGTGCTGTGCCCGGATCGGGTCGACCATCGCCGCGATCGACCTCCTCGGTCGGAAGGAAATCCTGAAGCTCCAGCGCTTCTTCGTCGTCGCCAACTCCAGCGGGGGGAGCGCTCCGCGGGGGCGACACTTCACTTTGCGGTGATGTCCCGATGTCCGGTGACGTCTCCACATCCAGGGGATCAACCCCGGCTTCGCCGGCCGCGGAAAGGCTTGCTGCCGCTGTCTGGTGTGGACGACTCTCCTCGGCCCCTGCACCTCCATGGTGGTCATCCGTCTCGTCAGGAGATTCCTGTGGGCGCCGACGCCTGGGCGCGGCAGTGACCACCGTTTCCTCCGTCTCCGGAATCGGCTCTGCTCCGGGCGGCCGCACCGGCCTCGACGGACTGGTCAATAACGACCCGGTGTCAACGGCGGCGGTGAAATCCTCATTGAGCGCTTCCACGGTGGAATAGCGCTGCGCCGGGTCTTCGTTCGTAGCTTGTCGACACAAGGTGTCGATTGCCGCCAACGCTCCGGGGGCGTCTGCCTCGTCTCCGGGACGATAATCATCTCCGAAGAGGATGAACCCGACGAGCATCCCCATGCTGTAGACGTCACAGCGGGCGTCGGGCTCCCTTCCCGGATTCTTTAACTCAGGAGCCACGAAGCGCTCGTCGGCCACTCGGTCTGCAAAGGTCTGTTCCCCAAGGGCGGACAGCACGTAATTGTCCGTGACCTTTACGAATTCCGGAAGAAAGATCACGTTCTCTGGTTTCAGATTCCCGTGGGGATAGTCTCGGCCCACGTGTTGCAGCGCCAGAGTGATCTGCGACAGAAGCGGCTCCACTTCGGCCAGGCTGAATCCCTCCTGACGTTGGCGACGAAGGCGGATCACCTTGCGTAGGTTCAATCCCTCCAGAATTTGCATCGACACCCAGGGGTGGCCGTTGTGCACACCACTATCGTGGAGGCGAACGACGTTTTTCTGGGTCAGCGCCCGGGCACGACGCGTAGCCTTCAAAAAACGTTCCTCATCAAGTGGGGACTTGCTGACGGCGGCATCGAAGACCTTCACCGCAACTTCCGTCTCCACCAGTGTGTCGTCGGCTCGATACACTTGCCCGAAGGGCCCCTGACCTATCTTTTCGCCCAACTTGAACCGATCGGCGATGACTTCGCCCGGTGGCAGAAATCGCCCTTCCAGATCGGGAGCTCTGAACTCCTGGGTCATCGCTCGAAGCTTCTGGGACGAACTACGAGTCGTCCGAGACCGCCGCTTCAGGCGCGCACCACAATTCGGGCACTCCTGATCGGAGCGTTCGACCGAACTCCCACACTGGTGACAGATTGCGATGATGAACCTCCAGAGTCACTTCTAGCTACGGGACTTCCCAGGGAAACGCCGTCGCCCGCGTACTACCACATCGAAAATGGGCTCGATCCGTCTAGCAGATCGACGAATTGGGCGCAACAAAAGGCCCTGGTGGTTCGTGCTCAGTGGGGAAATTAAGGATCAAATCTCACTGGGAGGCAGGACCACATCGTCGTCTTCGCCCTCCGGATCGGCATCGTCGTCGGTGGGCTCCACAGGATCGGAATCCTCGTCACTGACTTCGACAGTATCCGTTTCCTCCTCTTCACTCGAGGCCTCGACTACTTCCGCTGGTGTGCCTTCGTCTTCGTCGGGTGCAGGCGATGGCGAGTCTTCGTCGGCACCGGTCTCTTCGTGGTCCTCCACCTCTGCGGAAACCACGGTGTCTTCGTCGCTGGCGCCACCGGGCTCTTCGGAACGTCCCACGGAGAGATCTTCATCTGACTCGGTCGGAGCGGGGTCTGAGGCAGACTCCGAAGGGGTCGGTTGAGGATCGGGGTCCGACACCACCTCGGCCGGCTGTGAAGGCGACGCAGCATCGCTCTCCGAGCCCTGCACCCCACGAGGTGGGGGCGACGGCGATGACGGTGCTTCGGCTACGGCTGGCGAGGGACCAGCGGTGCAGGCATTTACTTCCTGGCGCCGCTCATCTGCAGCTCCCGCCGATAGGCCTTCGAGATTGTCCAGCAATGTCGAGGCCCGATCGCAATCGCCGGCTTCGACGTTGGAGCGAACTCGCATCTCCAGATTCTGCACTTGGCTGGCTCGGTTGACGATGGCGTCGTAGTGCTCGCGATGTGGAGAATCCGCCTGGGCGATGTCGTTGAATACCTCCAGCAGCGTGTCGGCTTCCGAAAAGTGACCCTTATCGACAAAGCGTTCCGTGGTCTTCAATAATGCTGCGGCCCGCGCCTCACTTGTCGTCGACAGCGCGACCTCGAGTCCGCTCTCCTCCGTCTCCACTACTGCTTCGTCTGAGTCTTTCGAAAAGACGAATATACCTCCCAGCACCAGGAGTGTGGCCAGAGCGCCGAGAACGGCCGTTCGCCTCCTCCTGGAGGCATATTGCCGCTCCAGGGGGCTGAGCTCCACGTCCAGACCGGGCCCCTCCGTATCAAGTGGACCGTCGAATCCTCGGAGGTCCTCTTCTTCCTCGTCGCCCCCCACTTCGACGCCACTTTCGGAACCAAGCGTAACCCCGAGAGGATCGATCTCGCCATCCTCGTCATCGATAAGCATCTCCAGCGGCTCGTCTGCCGCTTCGTCGAAGGTCGACATTCCGAGCGGCCCCCGGTCTTGCTCGTCTCCCGCCGGTCCGTCCAGTATCTCCTCTTCGTCCTTCCTTTGACTCTCGCCCTCTCCGGTCTTCTCATCCCGTTGAGTCGACGCCTCCTTATTTGGTCTCCTTCGTCGAGGTTGGGAACGCAAATCGATGTCCTCAAGGAGCTCGGCGACCTCGTCAGCCGTCGCCGGGCGTTCCTCCGCAGACTTCGCCAAACACTGGAGAATGATTGCCTCCAGATCGGGATGGACCTCCACCCCTTGCGCCACCTGTGAAGGAGGAGTCGGGTCGTCGTTGAGTTGCTGATTGAGGACCGTGAATTTGTTCTTGCCCCGAAAGGGCAGCTTGGCCGTCGCCATATAGTAAAGGATTGCCCCCAGAGCATATAGATCGGAGCGGGGGTCTGCCGTATCCCCGCGGGCCTGCTCGGGCGACATGAACTCCGGGGTACCGAATACGGATCCCGTCTCCGTCATCGGTCCCCGGCGATCGTCGTCGGCGATCTTGGCGATCCCGAAGTCCAGCACCTTTACGGCATAACGCCCTCGAGTGCCGGTGATGAGCATCAAATTGTCGGGCTTCAAATCGCGGTGGATGATCCCCTGGCTGTGAGCCGCCGAGAGCACTTCGCACATCTGCACGCCCACGTTGACGATGGTCTCCGTGGACAGGGGCCCTTTTCTTCGCACCACCTCCGTAAGATCGTCGCCCTCGATGAACTCGGTGATCAGGTAGAGCGAGCCGTCATCGTGTTGACCGTATTCCAGAAGGGTCACCGCATTGGGGTGATTGACCTTGCAATACGAACGGGCCTCGTTGAGAAACCGCAGCACGATCTTTTCATCGGACGTAAACTTTTCGTTGAGAAATTTGATCGCCACCTGCTGGTCGATGGGCTCGTTGATCCCTCGATAGACTTCGCCCATACCTCCGGAACCGATTTTTTCCACGATGGTGAATTTTCCGCCCACTACTTCGCCGATGCAATTGTCCTCTACGGAGCGAATGGGCACCAACTCGTTGCCGCAGTCGACACAGAAATTTCCCCCGTCTCGCTGTGAGATCATGCAGGTCTTGCAGATCTTGACCACCTTGCCCGATTCCCTCTCGGCGAGCATCCTGGGCTCGTCGGAAGGAAGAGTGGCGTCGGAAGGCGCGTCTTCACGGCGGGTATCACCGGCTGGCGCCACACCGTGAATGGGCTCCGTATTCAGGTTCCCGCCTTCCTGCGGACTGTCGTTGTGGTCCTCTCGACTCACGATAAACCTCGTTTGGGCACCCGCCGAAAGAGACGACGACGGGAAAACCGGGTGCGTTCAGGTGACGCTATTGTGACATGGCCCACAGGCATTTCAACTAATCGGTCGCACCGACGGGGGCAAAACAGAAATGGCCACCCTTTTTCATCCCCGTCCCCCGTGCGCGCATACAGGTGATCCCCTTTCGAAGGTGTCCTCTCTGCGAGAGGGGCTCACCTACTAAAGATGCGCAACATTCGATCTTACCAAAAGAACCTCGTCGCTTCTCGCCATTTTCCTGACCCTTTGGCTGTGTTAGATCAGTGGGGAAACGAAATGGATATACTGTCACTGGAGCCCTCTTCATGTCCATCTCCAAGGTCTTCATCAGCGAATTGAGCGACAACTCTTCGGTGGAAACCCTATTTTTGGTGGCGTCGAAATCGATCCGAGAGACCCGAAACGGCGATCCCTATCTGTGTGTGACCCTTCAGGACCGAAGCGGCACCATCGAGGCCCGTGGATGGGATGACGCCGAGAAGATGGAGGCGCGCTTCGAGGTCGACGATTTCGTCGCGATTCGTGGCCGCACCAGTTCCTACCGCGGAGAGCTGCAGATCACCCTGGCGGATCTGGAGCGAGTCGACGAGGACCAGGTCGAACTCAGTGACTTCCTCCCCCATTCGCGTTGGAGCGTGGACACCCTCTTCGATGAACTCCAGCGTCTTGTGCGTGACCACGTCCAGAGCGATGAAGTGCGCCGATTTCTCTTCGCTCTCTTCGATGACGAACTCTGGCGAAAGAAATACCTGCGCGCTCCTGCGGCTGTGAGCAATCACCACGCTTATCTTGCGGGACTGGCCGAACACTCCCTGTCCATGGCCCGTCTGGCCATCACTCTTGGCCGCCATTACGACGCCTACTATCCGGGCCTGGTAGACACGGATCTGTTGATCGCCGGGTGCATCGTTCACGACATGGCCAAGACCGAGGAGTTGGAGTATCGCCGCTCCTTCGCCTACACCACCGAGGGTCGCCTGGTAGGTCATGTGGTGCGGGGAGCGGAGATCGTCGGGGAAGTCGCCCGGTCCATGACTCCCGCTCTCGATGAGCATTTCACCATCCAATTGAAGCACCTGATCTTGAGCCATCACGGAAAAAAGGAGTACGGGGCGCCCGTAACTCCCAAATCACCGGAAGCGATCCTCCTTCACTACCTGGACATGATCGACAGCCGCATGAATATGTGCTGGAATGCCTGTGAGCAACTCATTGAAGGCGACGACGGTGGCGACGCCTGGTCGGATTATCAGCGCAATTTCGGTAGTTCCCTTTATATCGGTGGTGATGCGGCGCAAGGATGGAAGAAAGACCTTCAGATCTGCGCCGGCGGCAACGGCCCGGGGATCGATCCGTCGGTCTTTGAAAAGGAAATTCGCTCGCAGGACGCGACCGCCCAACCCCAGGCCGAGCGTCGAAGCAACGGCACAAAGGCGCGGGCCGAGAGCACACCGAATCTGGAACTCTTCGGCGACGAACAGACGTGACCTGCCTGGGGCGTGGGCATATTTTCGACGACTACAATCGCATTTTCGACGGCCAACGAGACGACCATGAGCATATTGGACCGACTGAATCTACTCATACGCTCCAACCTCAATGACACCCTGGGGCGCCACGGACGACCTTCGGCTCGCAAGGCCTTGTCCGAGATGGAGAGCAGCCTTCGGGAGGCTCGACGGCGTCAGGCAGAGCTGCGCCGAGATGAGAAGCGCCTCATCCAGCAGATCCGCGAAGAGCGTGAACGGGCCGATCGCTGGGAAGACCGCGCCATGTTGGCCTTGCGAAAGGATGACGAAGAGCTGGCTCGTGAGGCATTGCTGGTCAAAAACGACGCGGTGCGAAAGGCGAGGCAACTGCGCGATCAGCTCGACGACCACCGCGCCCACATGCAGGATATCGAGCGTGCTCTGGAAGCTCTGGAGCACAAATTGGAGGGAACCCGCAGTAAGATGCGCGCCCTATCGCAGGAGCGCAGAAAATCCTCCCCTCCTGCCCGCCGCCCGACCTCGGGCGACCGATCCGGCGCCGAATGGGATGAACGGCTGCGTCAGCGCTCCCGTTCTGGCGCACCGTCCACGACAGAACCGATGGATCCCGCTCTGGGGGAGAGCTTCGATACGTCCGGAACCTTTCGAGAGATGGACCGCATGGCGAGCAAAATCGATGGGATGGAGGCCGAGATCGAAGCCATGCGCGAGTTGAGCGATATCGGGGGAGACGGACGCCGCGAGGAATTGGAGCGTATCTTCAGTTCCATGGAGGGCCGCCGGCGCCCCCGTCATGACGAGTCCGGGCGCCGACGTGAGGATCGTCGCCGTGACCAGCCGCCGCTGGACGACGATCTTGCCGATTTGAAGAAGAAATTCGAGTGATCTATTCGTCGCCGTCGGGCCAGCCGATTTGAATCTCTCCTTCGGCCCCGTCGGCCCCCTCCGTGACTCCTCCGCTGGGTCCCCCTCCTCGTCCGCCGGACCCGGCGGTCACCAGGGAATCGCTTAGTTCATCACTCAATTCGCTGGTGGAGAAGATGGCGAAGGCCGGACCGCCGGCCCCGCCACCTCCGTGGCCGCCGTCTCCGCCGGGGCCTCCATGTCCTCCACTCCCACCGGCTCCGCTACTCCCACTGGACGATCCGCCGTCTCCACCGAGACCACGATGGCCGCCGTCTTTTCCGAGTCCACCGCGTCCTCCATCGCCACCTGTACCGCCCTCAATACGAGAAGAGCGAATCTCGATGTCGCTGTCCTCCAAAAATAACGCGATCGATGCACCACCATAGGTTCCCCCACTTCCGGCAGTGCCCCCGCATCCCCCGCTGCCACCACCACCGCCTGAGCCCCCCCACCGATCACAGGTGACAAAGGATGTACTTTCTCCACCGCCCCCTCCTCCACCGCCACCACCGGTGCCATGAGTGCCGTCGGTTCCGGCCGTTCCATCCTCTCCGATCCAATTCAGCCCATCGAAATAACCCTCGCTTCCCCCTCCCTGGCCGGGTTCGCCGTCTTCGCCCGGTGAGCCCTCGCCTCCATCGGATCCGCCTGACTCCTCCCCACCTGCCGACCCTCCAGGTGCTCCCGCCTCAGCGGGATTGCCGGGATCACCGGAACTGCTACCGCGTCCTCCCTCTCCTCCGTCGCCGCCATTTGCGTTGGGGCAAGTACTAGTGCCACCAACGCCGACGTCTCCCGGGTAGTCACGATTGCAGGGATCCACCGGATTGTCTTCCCACCAATTGGTACGCTCGCCGGTCTTCCCATCCCCTCCTCGCTCACCGTCGGCGCCTTCCACACCATTCTCACCGTTTTTTCCGTCCCCACCTCGACCACCGAAGATCTGAACGTTGTCGAAAATGACTCCGTCCGATTGATAGAGATAGGCCGTCACAACGGTCTTGCTCTCCACGTCCTGGGCTGTTGTGGTGGGATCGACGCGAAGATTCACGATGCGAGTGGGACTTTGGATTTGTTCGCCAATCAAAGTGGGGTTTCCCTCTCGGATCGACGCGCGGGCCGACTGTTGATATTGCCAGCCCGTATAATAGGCGGCGATGATCTGGACGCCATCTCTTAATTCAATGCTCTCCTCGTAGCTCCCCGTCTCGACGAGGACGAAGTCCAGGGCGTCGTCGGAGTCGGCCATGTCGAGGCCATCCTGTATCGAATCCAGCGGGTCCGAGAGTGTCCCGGCGGCGTCGGAACTCCCATGTGGGGCCACGAAGACGGCCCTCGTGTCCCAACCGCCATCAGGGCGACAGGGATCGTCGGCCGAGCTGGCCACCGGCTGGGGAATTACCTCGTGGGGCGCACACTCGCCGCCGGGATCACCACCTCCTGAATCGGCGTCCGGCTCGGAGGGGCCGCCATCGCCGCCCGTGTCCAAAACGTCGGCATCGAATCCGGCGTCCCCGTCACCTTCATTGGTTCCATTTCCCCCGGAAGAGGAGGCCGAGTCGGAACAGCCCGTGGAGAACACAAAGAGCAATACCAACAGCAACGACGGCATAGGACCGAGGGAACCGGGGCGTCCGGACATAAGAGATGGCATATTCAATCCGACCGTGATGGAACAAGGCGACCAGACAAAGCTTCAGACCTTCAAACAGAGTAGATTGAAGCCATCGACGGGTCAAATCGCAGCTTCTTTCCACGCAAAAGGACGCCCCCACTGACTCGACACGACGCCCTGCCCTTGCTTTTCGAAAGTAGCTGCCCTCGGGAGCGCCGGCTACCAGCCCGCAATGCGGCCAAGCTGGTCGCGCTCCCGCAGGTTAGAGACTTCCCCCGGAAATCTCAGAGGCGGACTTCGCCTCGTCACCGTCGGAGTCTTCGTCACGAGGAGCCGCGTCATCGGACTCCCGAGAGTCGCCACGCAGGTCCCTGACGACCCGTTGCTCTGCATCCGACTTCTCCGGTCCCGAAGTTTCCAGGGGCGGCAGATTCGCCACCTTGCCTGCCACGGCCATACAACGGTGCCACTTCCCCTCGATGCGGCCCATTCCGTAGACGATGGCATCACGGATGGAAGCTCCCTGGGCAAGCTCCACGCCGTCCACGACAGCTCGGGGTCCCACGTCGACGCCGGCTTCCGTTTTGACGTGCGCACCACTCAGGATCGGTCCTGCGACCCGAGTCTTGTCGTCGATTCCCTCTTCGTTAAAGACGTATAACCCGTCGGCAAGGGGCTCTGGCATCGGAACCTGGTCGAAGAGATCGGGCCGCTCCAGGACGCGACAACTCGTCTCGTAGAGCAGCGCCGGGTTGTCCAGAGCCGCCCAGAAGTCGTCATGGAGCACGGTATTGATCACCTCCCCCTGCTCCAAGAGGGGGCCGTAGATATCGCTGACGATTCCACAATTTTCCTGTGGGATCTGCTCCAGAAGTTGTGGCTCGATGAAATGAACTCCGGCAAAGAGCATTTCGCGAAGATCTTCTCGGGCCTCGGGGTGACGAAACTCGAGCAACCCTCCGAGGTGGCCCGTCTCTTCGTCGACGAAGACACCTCCCGGCTCTTCAGGCCCGCGTCCGCGCACCATCATCGACACCATGGCCTCCGAGGATCGGTGTTGCTCCAACAACTCCAACAAGTCCAGATTCATGACGCTGTCACCGTTGAAGATCACAAGGGTCTGATCCGGTTGTCCCAACGCCTCCCAGATGCCGCGGATTCCTCCCCCTGTACCGAGAATCTCCCACTCACGGGCGTAGACCGGGTCGAGATTCATCATCGCCGCAAGCTGGTTGGCCACGGGGGGAATGGAGTCGGCGAGGTGGTGCAGGTTCATCCCCACCCTGGTGACCCCGGCGTTGGATAAATGGTCCAGTGAATAGGCCAGGATCGGAGTGTTCAAAAAGGGGATCAGCGGCTTGGGGACCACATCTGTAATCGGCGCCATGCGGGTTCCGAAGCCGGCACAAAGGACGCCGCCAACGGGAGGATCAAGAGCAGTCATGGGAAGTGTCACCTGGCAAAAGGAGAGGAAAAACGTCGATGCTGCCGGTCGGCAGACCGGCAGCATCGTCAAACGAGCCTACTGGAGATGTGGTCGAGGCATCCACCATCGAGTTCCGATCAATCGTCGGAATCCCAGGTGCCACGAGGTGCGGAGACGGTCTGCTCTTCTTCTTCTTCGACTCCCAACTCTTCTTCATCAAATTCGAATTGGGTCTCTTCCTTTTCCTCAACCATCCCCATCTTGGCCTTCAGCGCCGCCAGGGCTTCGTCGCCGCCGTGATCGGCTTCCAATTGTTCGAATTCCGAGGCCAGGTCGTCGCCGGCGAGTCCCTGAGCGAGCTCTGCAGAGGCCTCGGCTTCGGCCTCCATCTGGTCGATCCTGCCCTCCATACGCTCGAAGGCATCAAAGGCGGAGGTGTCGTTCATCCCCGACATCGTATTCTGGATCGTCTTCTGGGCTTCGGCGCGCTTTTTGCGAGCGATGAGAAGGTTTTTCTTTCTCTGTGCCTCCTCGATCTTCTTGTTGAGCTGGCGAAGCGAAGAGCGCAGATTGTCGGCAGCCGTCTTCTGAGCTTCCCACTGGACCTTAAACTCCTCGGCCAACTGGTCGTGTTCGCTCTTCCGGGTCAATGCCTCTTTAGCCAGCTCGTCGCGTCCGGCGCGCACTGCCATCATCGCCTTCTTCTCCCACTCTCGGGATTTCTCGGCTTCTTTTTCGTATTGTTTCTTGATGCGCTTTTCGTCGGCGATGGCCACCGCCACCTGCTTTTTGGCCTGAATCAACTGCTCCTTCATATCCAGAATCAGTTGATTGAGGATCTTCTCCGGATCCTCGGAACGACTGATCAGGTCGTTGATATTGGCCTTAATCAGCGTGCTGATACGATTTAAGATGCCCATGAATCGTCTCCTTTCCGCCCGTCAATGATGCCCTTCGAGACTTCGAGGACGTCCTGTCCTCCTCGAAGACCTCTCCAGCCACAAATTATCGTCAGCGTCGAACATTCCACCGAACGCCTCTGTCAGGCGCGATCCGCGGCTTCGACCGGCTCTGGTGTGCTCTCTTCGTCGGCTTTCGTTCTAATCAGCGACTTCAGGTCGTGATAGTGCTCGCGCACGGCGAGGGTGATGGTGTCGATGGCGGCCTGAAATTCGTTTTGTGTCAGCCTGTCGCTCTGAAGCGATTCCACGATAACCACCGCATCGTCCTCCAGGCCGTAGGCGCCGGCGACCATGCTCGTGGCGTTGAGCTCCAACAGACGCCGGTACAACTCCGGCTGCTCCTCGTCCTTTGGCGCTTCGGCCAGCTTGACGCGAAAGGTCAGCACCGGCGGATTATGATAGACGACGATATTGTCGATATAATCGATCTCGTCGTGGATCAACCACATCCCGTCCTGAACTTCCTCGAAGGGAAGGCCAAGCTCGATGATGAAGGCCTCGATTTTTTCGTTGACTTCCTGTCCATCCGGTTCGATGTCCATTCCCATGAGAGCAATCCTGTCCTGAAGAGGGGAAGTGAATACTCGAGTTACTGCGGCGAAAGAACCCGAGGCCCGGTCAATTCGACCTGGCAACCCGAGCCCGCTTCGCGGCCGGTGATATCGGATCCAGCGGCGTGGAACGCGGGGAATGGTAATTCTCGACTCCCATCAGTGTCAAGATGGCTCCCCGCATTGGGCCCGGTTGTGCACATCGCCACTTTGACTACAATTGTCACCGCACAGCATTCCCGGGTGCCGCCGCTCTCTTTTTGAGCGGTCAGCGCTCTTCTTCGATCGTAAACACCGTCACCCTCTCCCCCTATTCGCTAAAGAGGCTCTACGTGGACCGTCGCCTTGGCCCCTATCAGCTCGTGGAACGACTGGGCACCGGGGGAATGGCCGAAGTATACTTGGCTCATGCCGAACGCCGTGGGGGGGTCGTCCAGCCCTGTGTGGTAAAATTGCTGCACCAGGAGCTGGCACGAGACGACGACTTCGCTCAAATGTTCATGGAGGAAGCCCGCCTGGTGGCAAGGCTTCGCCACAACAACATCGCCGGGCTTTATGACGTACAACGTCACGAGGGGAACCTGTTTTTGGTCATGGAGTACGTCAACGGGCGAGATCTTCACTCCATTCTCGTTCGGGCCACGAAGCTCGATCGCAAATTGCCACTTCCCTTCGCCATTCACGTCGCCAAAGGGCTCTGTGCCGGGCTTCATTTTGCGCACACCCGGTCCAGCCCCGAGGGCGAAGCGCTGGGACTGGTTCACCGCGACGTCAGTCCTCCCAACATCCTCGTCAGTACTCAAGGGGAGGTAAAGCTCATCGACTTCGGGATCGCCAAATTCAACTCCGAGGCCAGAGAGAAGACCCGTAGCGGCGTCATCAAAGGCAAATTCGGCTATATGGCTCCCGAACACGCCTGGAATGAGGAGTTGGATCATCGCTCCGATCTCTTCTCCGTGGGCGTTTGTCTTTATGAAATGCTCACGGGCTGCTCCCTCTACGGCCAGAGCGACGATGCGATGACCATGTTGCGCCGAGCCAGAGAGGCCGATATCGAACCCGTCACAGACTGGCGTGACGTCCCCGAAGAGCTCGCGCAGATCGTTCACCGAGCGCTGCAACCAGATCGGGACGATCGATTTGAGACGGCTCATCACATGGAACGCAGCCTGACCTTGGTTTTGCGAAAGCTTGCCCCCGATTATACGGGCCTCGATGCAGGTAAGCTCATCGACGAATATTTCGACACGGGCGATCCGGCCCTCCATCAGATGAGCCCGCCCCTCGCAAAAGGGGACCCCTCCCAGGGGCCACCCGAAAAGGCGAAGTCCCGTCGCGACGTTCAGGACACCACCCGGCCAATCGCCGACGTGCCTCGGGATCTGCGGCCTGGCGGACCTCAACTTCGCCCCGACGACATTTCCAACAGTGGAGCCCATCGTCGCCCCGACGTCGGCGACGATCCGATCTCAGAAGATCATCGCGAAGCGACGGAAGAGCTCGACGTCGAGGAGGAGCAGGATACGGCCGAGATGGACGAGCCCACGGCGAAGCTGACCTTCGCCGATGACGAGATGACCGAACTCTTCGGCCAACGGCGATTGTCCGGCTCAAAGCCCCAAGTCTCCTCCAGCAGCGCTCACGTCACCGGACGGACTAATCGCGCCCCAAATTCGTCCCAACAGCGACGACCCGAGGAGAGCACCCGCATCATCAGCGACGACAGCAACCACTGCGATGATACTGTCAACACCTCCCATGCCATCGATGACGCCTCTACCGATCCCATCCGCGAGACGGCCCTCGTCGCCGAGCAGGATCGCCGATCAGTCCCACGGGCATCCTCGCAATCCAGTGGTGAATATCTTCCCCCAACTGTGGATATGCCTCAGAAGATTCATCCCAACGACTTGAGCGCCACCAGCGCCCTCTCCCCTCAGTCCAGCACACCCGGTATTGACGACGCAAAAACACAAGAACGCTCATCCATCGCCCGCACCGGCGCCCTGCCCGCCTTGGCGAGCCCCGAAAAAGAGGACCCACCAGTCGAGAAATCCGCCAAGGCGATCATCACCGACCGACGCGTCCAGATCGCCCTTGCCGCGGCCTTCGTGGTCATCGCCATCGTCTACGTCCTGTCGCGACTGGTATGACAATTTGTGGTGCTCAGAGCATTTCAGGAGCCCATCGCATCGTGGTCGGCTTTGCGCCCCCCCAGTGGATCAGTCGTCAATTCCGAAGTCCTCACGAACCGAGAACTTCGGCTCCTCTCCCCAGGGGACTTCTTTGCCGTCGCGAATGACGAAGGTCTTGAGGCCGGCGAAGGCTACCGGCTGGTGGTTGTATTCCGCCGTCTCTTCCTCATCGAAGACGTAGCGCACGGCGTCGACTTTTCGCCCCTGGTCGTCACGTCCTGCGTCGACGACGTTCGTCCATCGCTTCAGCTCGTCTTTCGGCACCAGCGTCTTCGGCTTTTGAAAGCTGCGATAGACCTTGATGGTTCGATTGTCAGCGTCGTATTCGATGCGTTCCTTGCTCATATCGTGGTCCTCCTAACTCGTAATGGTCCTTGGGTACTCCGATTTGGCCACCGGATGACAGGTCGGCGCCGCCGTGGTATTTCCGAGTTCGGCGCCCGTGGCAAGGTAGCCACTACCCGGTCATTTTGCCACCTCGCAAAAAGGACGGACCACCGATGCCAGAATTGGAATTATTTCGACGGTATCCCGAAACCCGCGCCCTGGACCATATCGAACTGGCCTCGTTGCCGACTCCCGTAGATCACCAGCAGGAGTTGGGAGCTGAACTTGGGCTCGCAGGGCTGTGGATCAAGCGCGACGACAAGACGGCGCCGCTGTACGGGGGCAACAAGGTAAGAAAATTGGAGTTTCTCCTCGGCCACGCCCTGGCCCAGGGGCGCAACGCGGTCTGGACGGTGGGAGCAATCGGCAGCCATCACGTACTGGCTACCTGTCTCTATGCTCGCCAGGCCGGCCTCGACCCCCACGCGCTTCATTTTCCCCAACCGTTGACCGATCACGTCCGCGAAGTGCTGCGCGCTCTGAGCACCACTCGACCCCAGTTGGAGCTTGCATCGTCGAAGAATACGATGCCCATCAAATTGGCAAAGCGCAGGGTCTCCGAATGGCTGTCGCGCACTGAAAACCCCTACTATATCCCCGGTGGAGGATCTGCGCCGCGAGGAGTGCTGGGCTACGTCAACGCAGCCCTGGAGTTGGCTCGGCAGATCGACAACGGCGAACTTCCCGTTCCGGACGTCATTTTCGTCGCCGCCGGCACCTGTGGGACGCTGGCCGGATTGGAGCTGGGATGTCGGCTGGCCGAACTGCCCTGCAGAGTCGTCGGTGTGCGAGTGGTCGACAAAGTCCTGGCAAACCCACTGGTGACGGCGAACCTTGCCAACCGTGCCGGGAAACTCCTGGCCGAGCACGGAGTGTCCGTACCCAAGATCCGCGCCTCGGACATCGAGATGATCGACAAATATTTTGGCCCGGGCTACGGACAACAGACCCCGGAAGGAATGGCGGCGATCAAATTGGCTCGCTCCTACTCCGATATCGAACTCGATCCGACGTATACAGCGAAAGCTTTCGCCGGACTGATGCAATATGATGCCGGTTCCCAGCGCCAGATGAAAAATATGCTGTACTGGCACACCTTGAGCAGCAGTGATTTGAGCGAACTGGTGAACAAAGCCGATATCGATTCGAACCTCCCCGCCGAATACCAGCAGTTCTTTGTCGAGTCGTCATGACCTCCACGCGCCGAATCATCGTCATCTGCAGTGGGAATATCTGTCGCTCTCCCATGGCGCTGGCACTGCTTCGTCACAAGCTCGACGATCACAATATCCCGGCCGTCGTCATCTCGGGAGGAACCCTGGGGATCCACGGGCGCCGCGCCGCCACCGCTGCTCGGCAGGTCATCTGTGAATCGGACCCCGACGACGAAACGGGCATGGCGAGTTGGATTGCCGAGCATCGCTCTCAGGGACTGTCTCCGGCCATGCTTCGTATGGCCGATGACCTGGTGGTCATGGCTCCACGCCACGAGCATTATATCGAGCAGATCGCCCCCTCGTTAATCGACCGTGTGGTGCGTCTGTGGCAATACGCACAGGTCGACATTCCCCTGACCAAGATCCCGGACCCCGTCGGCCAGGACGTCGAGGTCTTTCGCCGTTGTCGAGATCTCATCTCCGAATGCCTCGACGGCTGGATCGACGAGAAACTCAAGCCCCAATGACAAGCCCGGCTCCCCGGATTTGTGAGCCCGAAATTCCCCAACCCAGCACCCACGACCCGGCACCGGATATGCGAATCGTCGGAATTGACCCAGGAAGCCGCTACACCGGCTATGGAATCATCAAAAAAGACGGTCAGCACTACGAACACATCGCCAGCGGTCGTATCAACGCCACCAGTGGAAAGACCTTCGCCCATCGCCTGCAGATCATCTACCGCGGGCTTCAGGGCGTCCTCGCCGAATGGCCGGTAGACGCGGCGGCCATAGAGACCATCTTCACCGCCCACAACGTTCGATCCACCATCAAATTGGGACAGGCGCGCGGCGTGGCGCTATTGGCAATTCACCATATCGACCTCGAAATCCACGAATATTCCCCGGCAGAGGTCAAAAAGAACGTCGTCGGCCACGGCCGCGCCACCAAGCAGCAGATTCAGCGCATGGTCAAGATGCGCCTCGATTTTCACGGGCATCTGTCCGAAGATGCCGCCGATGCGCTGGCCATCGCTCTCTGCTACGGTCAGGCTTCGGACTTCGACAAATGTCTCCAGCGTTGAGGCCTTCCCCTACTTTCGGAGCATTCTGGCATGATCGGCCACCTTACGGGCATCATCGTCGTCAGCGAATTGGACATGCTACTCCTCGACGTCCAGGGGGTGGGATATGAGGTCAACATCCCCGCAGGCACCACGGGACGATTGGAGACCGATCCACAGGGGCAGGTGTCGCTCTGGATCCACACCAGCGTACGCGAAGACGCCATTGAGCTCTACGGGTTTGCCCGACGTGAAGAACGCCGTCTCTTTCGTCGCCTCACCTCCGTCAATCGCATCGGGCCCCGCCTGGGTCTGGCCACGCTCTCCGATCTACGCCCCGCCGAGGTCGTCAATGCCGTACGCAACGACGACGTGGCCACCTTTCAGCGCGTCAGCGGAATCGGAAAAAAGACCGCCCAGAGGATCATCCTGGAGCTAAAGAACAAGATCGACGACCTGATCATCGAGTCCGCCCTGGAGCCAGAATTGCAGAGCC
>SLPW01000230.1 GCA_007131755.1 Myxococcales bacterium
GCCTCGACGAGTCAACGCCGGAGGCCATCGCCGCTCTCGAGCAGTTCGAGGGCCGATTGAGCCGAGCTCGAACCATCGATGAGCTTCTCCAGGAACTCGACTCGGACTAGCGATCAACGACCAGTAACCCGGGGCCAGCCGCAGTTCAGGCCACCCCGGGGGCTGCGCCTACCCACACTCCTCGGAATATACCTCGCAGACCATGGAGACCAGCGACGCCTCGACGGGGGCCACGGAGTCCGCATCGCAGTGCCTGGGATGAGCATCGCTACCACATTGGCGCGTCTTCTCGCAGGTCGTCGCCAACTCATGGCAGACCTCTTCTTGCGTCCACGCCTCCATCTCCAGGAGTCGTTGGCAGCCGACACGGTGACCGAATCGACAGGCACGTTTGAGTCGTCGGCAGTCGTCGGAGTCGTCGCCATCGCCGCAGCCTGCGGCGTCGAAGGACGCGCTGTAGCAAGCCGAGGGAGCCTCGGCGCGGTCGCAGACACGCTCGTAGTGCGAGCTCAGGACGAGCATGCCGAGCATCGCCGTGGGTAGCCAGAGCACCACACCGCCGGCCAGTCCCCACAGATACTTGGGGAGCCGACGACCGGTCCCGGCGAAGATGGCGGTGACCAGGGCACCGACGATTAGGGCGACGAAGGCGTAGTATCCCCAGGAGACCATGGTCGGCGAGGCCCGATGTCCGTACCCGGCTGCTTCGACGCCGGCGTGGAACTCGGCGACCATTACCCCCATATACGCCGACCCCGCAAGCCATAGAGCCAGCGCCGCCGTGATGATGACGTGCCCTGTCTTCGACCTCTGTGGTGATTCTTCCTTCATCGATGGAAACTCTCTCCGCATGGACGAGCTATATTGATATCAGGAGTGGTCGAAAAAGTCTCCCGTTCTTAGCGTTGCGGTTCGACCGACGCCCAGTGCTCCGAATCCGCAGCCCTCGGTATGCGGCGTGGCCCCTCTGCCTCACTGAAGTTCGGCATCGCCCCACTGCGCAGGGCTTGTGGGGAGAGATGTCGAGGCTGATTTCTCTGTATGGAGAGTCGGCTACACGCGGTAGGTATTTTTCGGGTATTATAACGACGGTGGGACGTTTACGGACTCGTCTCCGACCTTGATCAGATCCAACGGGACAAGAGAAATGAAGCTCATAAGGTTCGCGGCCGGGGCCCTGGCGCTTGTCATCGCCCTCATTGGGGTCGGGGTCATCACCGCCGGTGCCGATCATATATTGGAATGCCAGCGCGAATCTGAAGACCAGGGGCGCTGTGCTCTGAAGGAGGAGGGTTTTACGCAGACCCAAGAGCGCTCCTTCCCACTACAGGACCTCGAGGGTGCCAGGCTCGACGAATATATCTTCGGTCACGGCAGTGTCGGATATCGTGTGGAGTTCATCGTCGACGGGCAGGTGATCCCCCTGGGAGTCCTGACCCATGGAGACCGTGGGCCGAGAGCGCAGATGGTGAACCAGGTCAATGACTTCGTCGACGATACCACCATCACCGAACTGCATGTGGCCGAGCATGAGCGTGGATTCAACGCGATCGTCGGCGGCGGCTTCATCGGCTTCGGACTCCTCGTGCTCTCGTTGATCGTCTTTCTGCCTGCAATCGCCGGCGCCATGAGCACTAGGACTCCTTCACGCAGCACCCCCGATCTCGACACCGAGCCAGATCGCGCCCCGCCAGAACCGTCCGATCCCTGGGACGAAGATGATTCGAATACGTGGTGAATCTTCGCCGCAGTCCTCCCAACACCCAGCGCTCGATCGGTAGCCCGGGGCCATCCGAAGTTCAGGATGCCTCGGGTTCTGAACGATCGTGACGCTGCGAGTTGAACGAAGAATTCAGGGCCCCGGAAATACGGTCAGATGTGGGCTGGCGAGCGCTCCCGGGGGGCTCGATTGCATGGCCGCCTCGGTCACCAACTGCCCCTGGACGCTGTCGTGATCGGAGCTCGGCGTTTGGTTCTGCACCACCGCCATGGCTTCACCGCGGGCGGAGACATCGGCGATGGCCACGGAGGAGTCGGGGGCCCCGAAGGTCGTCCACAGGGGACGATCGGAAAAATCATTGGTGAGCACCATCACCCAGGCTCCGCCGCCATAGCCGGGCATGACCACTTCTCCGGCCACCTTTCGATCTTCCCAGTCCTCGATACAGCAGGCCGAGCCACCGCCGAGGAGCATCGTCCCGTCTTCGCGGGCGGAGACGGTGGTCGGTGAGACACCGTTGCCGCGCCCGTCGGACAGACGCACCGCCAGGAGTTGACCGCTCTCCAATTCGCCGCTCTCCGGCTCCAGTCGGGCCACGAAGCCCAGCGGGGCGGCGCCGTTCCAATTATGAGACTGGCTATAGTCGTCGCGGCGAACCAGCGGGGCTTCCTCATCGATATCGTCGGGCATGCGAAAGTGGGTGGTCACGCCTCCGTGGCTCTCGCCGATATAGTACAACTTCCCATCGAGCCCCACGGACACCGCCGTACCACGGGTGTCGCTGCTCAGATCTCCTGCTTCCTCGGAGGACCAATCCCAGCCCGTCCAGGCGCGCTGGCCGTCGAAGTCGTAGGCGAATAAGAAGGGTTGTTGCAGGTTGCCCGAGACCTGGTCGTAGCCGGTGATGAAGACTCGCTGTGACGCAGCGTGGACGGCCACGTCGCGCACGGAAGAGCGCTCGACGTCGATCTCGAAGCTCGTCTCTGAGTTGTCGTCGAAGAGCCGGACCCTATCTCCGGCAAGCGTGACCACCTTCGAGTCGTCGATATCGATGCGATCGACACCATCGACGGCCACCTCCCACATTATGTCTGCGTCCTGGACGACGGCCACACCGGCGTCGGTGGCCACCGCCAGGGCGTCCGTTTCGGCGTCGACGGCCATATCCATGAGTTCTCCGTCGAAGCGAAGGCCTCCGCGCAACTCCCCACCGGTCACGCTAAGCTCCAGGACCATCGCCTCACCGGTGCCGAATTCCTCGAGCTCCACAGGGGGCTCGTCGAAATTTCCGGCCACCCACTGTCTTCCCTCGGAGTCCGTCTCTACGGCCACCACCATACCGTCGGAGTCGCCCAGATAGGTCGCCGTACACACATTCAGATCCGTCCCCTCCTCGAAATCACCGCATTCATCGAGGGTCACCGGAGCATCTTCGTCGCCACAGCCGAGGCCTACCAGCGCGAGGCATAGGGGCAAGAGAATATAGCGCATCGTCAGGATCCTACGTTTGGTGAGTCGAATCGTTTTCGCCCTTAGTGTAGCAGAATAATCGTGGAGCGTCGGCCTACACCAGGTTTGGAGCGCCGCAGTTCTCCCAACGTCTAGATCTCGATCCGTAGCCCGGGGGCCATCCGCGGTTGCATGATGCCCCGGGTTTGGAGCACCCTGAAGGTTTACCCGGGAGGCCTTATAATGGCGTCCCATGACCAACCGGAAGTTGAGTACAATGAATCGAATATTTTCCGTCCTGTTGTCGCTCAGTATTATCGCCTTTGCGTGCGACCAAAAGCCCGACGATCCATCGACTGATGATCTATCGATCGACGATCCAGCGACTGACGATCCGGAGTTAGCCCTGTTGACGGAGGCTATCTCCATGCCCAAGACCCATGAGGTCCATCGGGCGACGGGGCTCGATGTGGGAGAGTGGAGGGGATATGTGATTCGCAACGTCGAGATTCATCAACCCGAGGATGTCTCGACCCGTTATCTGGTTCGAGAATCTACGGAGGACGTCCTGTCCGGTCGAGCAGCGCTGAGGGTGATGGTCGAGGAATCCTCGGACCCTGAGAAGTTGGCTTACGGTGCCAACTCCCTGGTGGGGATGAGGGGCTCGGTGTTGACCGAGCCCGTGGAGACGGCCTCCGACGAAGAGTTGGACGCCCTGGTCACGGCACCTTCCATCAAAGATGGCATGCTGGAGTTCTGGTTTTATCACGGCGCCCCCGGTCGGACCCTCTACAGGGCGAGCGTCGACCTCGACGAGCTGGAGATGAAATGGACGTCCATAGAGACGGTCAACACCCTGGTGCGGATTCATCTGGAGTACGAACATGACTACTCCGTTGAGCGCCATCGGCCTCTCGACGTGGGACCGCTGAGGCTTTATTCGGTGATGCCCAATCCTGTTCCGGCGGGATTCGACAATCCGACCTACGTGTTGGTCGAACTCGCCAATGCCGAACTCTATACCGGAGAGGAGGCTCTGCGCAGGTTTATGGAGGAGACCTCCGACGATCCCGTGCTTCTGGCAAAGATGTCTAATGCCGTCTCCGGGGTCCGCCCGCAATCCGTCATCGTAGAACCGACACAGCCCATCGAGGTAGAGTCCGGTGCCCGGGCTCCGACGATCGACGAAGGCATCCTGAAGTACTGGACCTACCAGGAGGCCGACGATCCCAGGCCTGCCTTCGTCCGCATCAATCTCGAGACTCTGGAGCCCGAGCCCGTGCCGTTCTGAGTTTTCGCAACGCTCCGAACCCCGGGCACGCACACCACGCGTAGCCCGGGGCCACGGGTCGTGTTGTTGAGAGGTCTGGGGTTTGCGGCGCACATCGTCGACGTTGATCGCCCGAGCTGCTACCCTGCCCCCGACAACCACCTCCGCCGTATCCAGGGGAAGTCGATGCCGAAGTTATCCCCCGGCCTCTACGAAAAGCTCATCACCGAGGCCCTCGCCAGCGCCCTCAATGAGGACTTCGACCCGGACTTCGTCGAACGCGAGACCCTCGACCGCGCCGACGCCCACATCCTCCTCGCACGCCACCTCTACCGCGAGGTCGAACGCAGCCTCGGCCAACTCGCCGGCGACACGGCCCAACAGGTCGCGCTGGCAAACCGCATCCTGCAGACGGTGCGCCAATTCACCGACGAGAGCGAAGACGCCGTCGTCGACCCTCCCGAAGCCCTCCACGCCATCGGCGCCCCGCACCGACGACTGGCCGGCGCCGCCACCGTCCCACCCCGGCCCTCCATCCCGCTCGGAACCAGCGACCTCCTGGTCAACGCAAAACAGGAGCCCCGCGTGGGCC
>SLPW01000488.1 GCA_007131755.1 Myxococcales bacterium
GGCCATCGGATTTTGAATCCGACGCGTCTACCAATTCCGCCACTCCGGCGCGGAGGAGATGTTGTAGTGCAGTCAATGACCGCGTTCAAGGAAAAATCTATGTGACGTGGAGGAATTGACGACCGGGAAGGCCGTCCGACTGGGAGGCAGGCTGCATCGAGTTCATTACCTAGAGTAATCCAACGTCGCCTTTGTTGCAAGGAGGAATCGTCAAAAGAATCTCCCCTATTCCTCTTCGTCGCCGGAATCGTCGTCTCTGTGCGACTCCGACGTCCACAGGCGCCATTGTCCCATCAGACGCGGCGCATGTGGATCGGGGCTTCCCGTGTCCAACTCGTGGAGCCAGACTCGATCGATGCTCACGATCGCCCCGGCTGCGACGTCCATTGCCGGTTGAAATTCGACCTCATTGGCCAGCTCCCCGGAGAATTCGAATCGTTCTTCGGGGTTGCGAAATAAATGGAGCGCCTGCTCGCCCCACTGACGAAGCTCCTCCAATTGCTCCGCCAGCGGTGCCGGCGCCACCCGGGCGTCGATTCCCCTGGCGGACAGCTCCGCACAGCCTATCGTGCCTCCCCTCCCGAGCCGCTCCTCGACGACCGCAAAGGCGTCGGCATCGGTGGAGAAGCGCTGGGCCATGCGCCGCTGATGATGGCGCAGGAAGCGATCGTAGGTCAGCCTGGCGATCTCCACCACGTCGCTCTGTGTCAGACCTACGACCTCCGTCGGTGCCACCGGACAGTGCTCAAAGAGCGAGGCGTCGAGCTCGCGTTTGGGAACCACACACAATCCGCTGTCCACGGGCCCCACTCCCGCCTGCGGGTGGAGGGTGATCTGATCGGCTGCCAGAGCGATCAGGCTCGCCGCCCCATCGACGCGACAGGGAAGCAGCACCCGCAGCTCCACATCCAGGTGTCGTGCCGTGCGCAGTACGGCGTCGGCGAAGGCCGGATATCCTCCCCGTGAGCCCACCACGAGCGCCAGGGCATCGCTCGACTCCTGGCGAAGCCGCTCCACCATCATCTGTGTCAGCAACCGACCCGCTTCCTCGTCGGCGTCCACGGCGTACTCTCCCGCCCAGTTGGCGAAAAACGCCACGGTCGGTACGCCCAGAGAATTCTCCAATTGACTGAGTAAGGCCGTCGATTCCGCGATCATTAAGCACTCTCCTCGTTCCAAACTGACCCCAGGGTCCCTCCGCTTCATTGCGCTGGGCCCGGCTACCTGAGGAGCAATGGATCTTCCCGAGATCGACGCCCATCACCCATCACCCATCACCCACCTACCCCCCATCACCCATCACCTACCTACCCCCCATCACCTACCACCCACCACCCACTACCCGCACTTCTACCTTTCCCACGACGGCTCCTCGTAGCCACGGCCTTCCGTGGTCAGTCGATGCTGCACCTGTCCATCGTGAGTCATCAGCCACAATTGCTTTCCATCTTCGCGGTTGCTGGTGAAGACGATATAATTTCCATCCGGACTGTAGCTGGGCTCGAAATTATCTCCCTGGTCCTGGGTGAGTCGCTCGATATTTCCATCCATATCGACGGTGAAAAGATCGAATTTTGCAAATTCGTCGCGTCCGCTGAAGGCGATCCGATCGCCTTTGGGCGACCAGTCGGGGGTGGTGTTATAACTTCCCTGGAAGGTCAGGCGCCGTTGGTTTTCGCCGTCGGCGTCCATCACGAAAATATGGGCTCCCCCGGAGCGACCGGAGACGAAGGCGATCTGGCTGCAGTCAGGGCTCCAGGTGGGACTGACGTCGATGGCCCAGTGGTTGGTCAACTGTTTTTGCACCGCTCCCGTATCGGGATCGATGAGATAGATATTGGTCTGGTCCGTGCCTCGCGACATCGTCACCGCCACCTTGCCGTTGCAGTAGGCGGCGCCGGTATTCTGCCCGTCCGTATTCGACAATTGTCGAAGCTGACCGTTGCGGTACACGAATAGATCGGGGTTTCCGTCGTGGTAGTTGGTGAAGTAGATATCGCCGTTTGCCCCGAAGGTGGGCACGAGGTGGAGATTATCGGTGCGGCTGATTCGGCTTCTGTTGGAGCCGTCCATCTCCATGACGTAGATATGCTTCGCTTCGTTGCTGTGCCGACGCGAATAGGCGATGCGGGTTCCGAAGAGTCCGCGATCACCGGTGAAGTGTTCCAGGACGGCGTTGATGAATTCGTTGACCTCTCGGCGAAGTTCGTCGTGGTTCTCCACGGTAGTGGCCGACCAGTCGATGTCTATCTGACGGGCTCGCTCCACGTGAAAGAGTCGCAGATCCAGGGCGTATTCTCCGTCCACTTCGCGCACGGAACTCTTCACCAGGCCGTGAGCCCCGACGTTGAACCAATTTGCGAAGTTGATCCCCGCCGCCGACATCCCCTCTTCATCGGTGTTGAAGAAGAAGCTGTCCTCGGAGAGGATGTCGAAATGACCCGACAACTTGAGGTTGCGCCGGAGTATGGATTCTACTTTTTCGGCGGCCTCCGACGTATCTCCGCCCTCCTCGATGGTATCCGGGACGGCCAGAGGCATCAGAATTCTGCGCGCTCCGACGACGACGTCGACGGGGATTCCCTCCTGATCCTCCAGGTTCGTATCGTCATCGTCGAATTGCGTCGGCGACGCCGGCGGAACATCTTCCACATCTTCGTCGTCCGAGGCCCAGGCCGTGGACATCGCAGTGGCCAATACCAGCCACCCCGCCGCGGCACAGGCCATCCAGATTGCCACCAGCTTACTCCCCCGCTTCCATCTGCCATTCCCGCTCATAAGAGGCACTCCTGCATTATCTCGCCATATGTTCCCATCGCTGCAATCTCAATCCCTGCTGCAGCACTGCCTGTCGGATCTCCTCAGTCTCCGGAAGCGGAAGTTGCTCTCCCCCGCCGGATGCCTGGAATTGACGGATGACTCGCTCGATGCTCTCGTCGAATTGTTCGTTTCCGCTCTTTTGGCGAAACTCGTAGCGCTCGACGTGCCCCTGGGGAGACAACTCCACATAGACCTGCACCCTTCCGGCAAGCCCGCTGACCTCGTGGTCGGCGATGGTGGTAGGAATCTCCCAGTGACGGGCGATCTCTCGTAGAAGGCGCGCGTAATAGGTCTGCTCCATATCGGCCATATCGGCATCGGTCACCGTGCCCTCCGGCACCCCGTGGGGACTGCCTTCGGGTGCCTCGTCGCCGCGACCTTCGGCGTCGAATCGCCCGGCGGCCTCCTGCATTCTTCGCTGTCGAGCCTCGCGCCGACGGCGCTCCTCCTCGACGCGCCGCTCCTCCTCGAGGCGGGCCTCCTCCTCACGCCGCTGGCGCTCCGCCTCCTCCGGATCGGGCTCCTCCGTCGGATCGGGGTCGATCTCGGGCTCCACGTCGGCCTCCGTGGGCTCCAGATCGGGATCGACCACGTCGGGCTCGGCAGGCGCCCCCTCGTCTCCGGTCAGCCGTGGAAGGGCGTTGGGGTCTCGCTCTTCGCCAAGCGCCAATAGCTGCACGTCGTCGAAGATCACCTCGTAGCCCTCTTCCTCCTCCTCCGTCTCACCCGTGGCCAGCCAGAGACTGACCAGGGCCATCAAGATGATTCCCCCGTGAAAGAGCGCCGACAGAGCGATACCGGCGGCGATCTCCGGCCAGTCC
The DNA here is from genome assembly GCA_007131755.1 of Myxococcales bacterium. Taxonomy (GTDB): domain Bacteria; phylum Myxococcota_A; class Bradymonadia; order Bradymonadales; family Bradymonadaceae; genus SLJM01. Next base: position 3,642 of record SLPW01000488.1, read on the forward strand.
GGACGTGGCGTTCCCGCCAGCGCTCCACCCCTTCGTTCGTCGTCCCATTTGGTCTTCATCGCCGTCGCATCAATTGCGCGAAAATTAGGTTCAACTCTACTCCTGGCCGGATCGATCGTCTCGAAGCTCCGGGTTCGTCACCATCCCCACATTCTCGACGCCCGCAAGGCGCAGCCGATTCATCGCACCCACCACCACTCCGTAGGGAATTTCGGTGTGTCCCAACAAATACAACCGCCCCTCCTCCTGAAGTCGCCGGTTATTCTCCACCTTCGCCTGCAATTCGTCGAAGCAGGGCTGAAAGGGGTTCGGTCCCTCTTCGTCGCGATAGGGCCCACAGTCCACCAGCGGCTCGGTGCCGATAAAGAACTGAAGGTTCTCGTCGATGGACATGATGATATGGTCCACGTCCTCGAGGCTGATCCGCGTCGGCGCGTCGTCGACGACGGGCAGATCCATATCCACCTCGCTGTGCTCCTGCATCGCCTCGTGCATCATGGGGGTGGTGATCATGAAGATCACCAACAACACCAGCATGACGTCGACGAAGGGCGTGACGTTGATCCTGCACAGCGTCGTATTCGTCCCCCCCGAACTGCCCGTGCTTGCACCCATCAACTCACCTCGCAACTTCCTTTGGAAAATGTGGCGACGTCGCCCATTGATTCAGTCGAAAAAGTGGCGTTTGACGATATTGAGGAAATCAGACGAAAAGTTGTCCATGTCCGTATCCAACAACTTGATGTGATTGAGCAACCAGTTGTAGGCGATGACGGCGGGGATGGCGGCGAAGAGTCCCGCCGCGGTCACGATGAGGGCTTCGGCGATGGGCTGGCCCACCACGTCGATGCCCGCCGCCTCCTGCTGGCTGATCTCCAAAAAGGCGATCATGATTCCCCACACCGTTCCGAAGAGGCCGATAAATGGCGATGTGGAACCGATAGTGGCCAGCCAGGGGACCAGCGACTCCGCCTGGGTCACCTCCTTTCGCTGTGCCCGTCGAAGAGATCGCTCCACGTTCTCGATATCGCCCAACTGGTGGCGCATCGACTGCCCTTCCCCCTGTTTCCCCTTCTTCTTGAGCTTCGACAGCTCCAGATATCCCGCCTTAAATACGTTGCTCAGCGGGGCCTTGGGAAATTCCTCGGCCGATTGATAGATGGAGTCCAGGCGCTTGGACTGCCAGAAGACGTCCATGAACTTCGCCGACTCCTGGCGGGCTCTCTTCAGATAGAGCCATTTGTATCCGGTGATATACCAGGAGGCCACGCTCATGACGGCCAACAGAATCAACACCGCCGTGACCACCGCGTCGGCTTCGGCCACGATATGCCAGACGTTGGCGTCGCCTCCGTTGGCCTCGGCCACTAATACCGGGGCAATTAGAAAATCGAACATAGCGAAGGGCCTCGTTCTCCGTGATGTGGATTGGCACCGAAATCGTGCGCAATGCTCCGCCAGATGGAGCTGCGCCGCATGGGTGGTATCACGCGCTCTATCAGCGGTGCAACGTGCATCATAGCACCCCTGTCGACCACATTTATTCCCCGAACCAAAAGCGCAATCCCGCCCCCACTCCCGTCCCGGTTCCAAAGATGGAACTAAACAACAAGTCCAATCGATCGGCGCTGCGATAGGTGACGTCGAGGCTGGGCACACCAATGCGGCTCGGCACCGGTTCCAGCCAGTGTCGCATCCCACGCTGTAGCGACACCTCCAGGCGCAGTGGATCGATGAAATTGAAGGCCAGATACATCCGCATCGGTATCAGCGTCGCCTCCTGGGTCAAGGGCGTCCACTGATCGTCCTGTTCGTCGTCGATTCGCCTTCGACCCTCTACGCCGTAACCCACCAACATTCCCCCCTCCATCTGGTCCAGATGGGTAAATAATCGCCCCATATTAAAGGCTCCCTCCACAAAAAACGCCGCATCGGCACGCTGAAAGGGCTCGTCGAGCCGATAATGCAAAAACCTGCCGCGCAGGCCGACACCGAAGCGGTTGGTCGGGTCCGTACCCACCAGCGGAAACCATCGTCCTTCGGCGTGATAGTCCGACATCCCCCATCCCAGCTCCTGCGCCGTGCCCGCCTCCAGGGACATATGGCGCGTTCGGAAGACTCCGCCCACGGACGACAGGTGTCTCATCGACAGATCCGGCGGGCGAAGATACTCGTAGCCCGCCTGCACTCCCCAGCCCACACGGCGGCTCGTCGATCGTGGAATTCCGAGCTCATCTCGATAAGCCGTCCCCACGATATCCACGATTCTGCGCGTACCGAGCAGCCCCGTACCCAGAAAAAACATCTCACGGCGCCGATCATCGATCGCCGGCCTTCCGGTGGGACTCAGCGAGAGGAAAGCCCCTGTGGACAATAGCGCCAGCGCGCTGATCTCCGTGGCCACCAGCGCCAGCGCCGTGCGCGAATCGTCCAGATGCCAGTGACCGGCGCCGGGGACCACTGCCCCGGCTGTCATCGCAAAAACCGTGGCATGGGCCCTCTCGCGCTGAGTAATTGTACTCTCGAAGACAAACCCCTGGTCCTCCAACTCTTGCTGGCTCAACTCCTCAATTGCACGCCTTCCCGGTTCCGTAAGTCCCTCGTCGAGCTGGCCCTCCCCCTGGTCGTCTTCTTCTTGTACGGAGGCCGCATCTTCCCCCTCCTGAGTAGCCGCCGTCGCCTGCGCCGGCACCAGGAGCAATCCCAGCATCACAGATAGACAAGCGATCACACCTCGACGCGACGACCACGTCGATTGACGAGGACACACCCCCGGTATTTCGTCGATTTCTCCCCTCCCCCAATGTGGTGCAGCCTCACATCTCATCGAATTCATGGGCGTCGACCTCGTCGGGCGACTCGTCGTCGATCGACTCCACCGGCTCCTCGTCGAAGCCGGCGTCGAACTCCGCCCGCCCTCCCAATGGAGTCATGATTGATCCATCGTAGATCGCCCACTGGCCATCGGCCACCGTCAGATAGCGCAACTCCCGTCGCGGCTGGCCGTCGTCACCGAAGGAATACCTCCCTGTAGCGCCCTGAATCCACTCTCCACGGCGCAGGGCTTCCACCAGGGCCTCCGGATCGGCGACTCCTCGTTCGAGCATCAGAGAACGCAGCGTGCTCACCGTATCGTAGGCAAAGGCCACGAAATCATCGGCCTCTCTGCCGTAGATGGCCTCGAATCCACCCGACAGTTGTCGCGTGTCTGGATCGTCGAATTGCGGCGAATACCAGGCGGGGATCAGCGCTCCTTCCACATAATTCTGTGCCTGTCGAAGCAGCAACGGATGCTGCCACAGCCTGGTTCCAAGGTAGTGAACGTGAATGCGCCCGTCATCGGGCCGCTCGCGATCCGAGGCAATGCCCCAGATATTCTCCTGAGCCAGAAATGCCGAAATCTCGGCGACCTTCACTCCCGTATCGGGCAAGAAGATGGCCTCCGGCCGCGCCGCCGCCACCCGCCGGGCAGTCTGAACGAAGTCCGACGCCTCTCGATCGTACTCCACGTCGGCGACGATCTCACCGCCCAGATTTCGAAATTCCTCGGCGAAGGCGTCGGACAGAACCCTTCCGTATCCCATATCGGGATAGAGCACCGCCGCCTGGCGGTCGCCCAGCTCCTCAAAGGAGATCAGTGCCGCCGCCCGCGCCTCGGCGATGGAGTCCACGAAATTTCGAAATAGCAGCGTCGCCGCCTCTTCGTCCTCCGACTCTCCGCCATCGGCTATCTCTTCGCCCTCTACCTCTTCCACAGGCAGCCGCGGCCTGGGAACCCGCTCGGCAGCGGTACTGATGACGGGGACTCCAAACTCTGCGGTGACCTCAGCCAATCGCTCCGTCTCTTCTGCTCGCAGCGGACCCACCACGGCCAGCGCCCCCTCTTCGACCAGCCGCTCGTAGGCCTCCTCCAATTCTCCATGAGAGTTTTCGATCACCAGGGTGATCCCGGGCTCTCCGGCGGCATGAAACGATCTCTGCGCCACCAACATCCCCGAGAGCGCCTGATAACCCACGGCCCGGTTCGGGCCCCGTAGCGGCACCAGCGCTCCGATGACGAGCCTCTCCGGCCCGGCAAGCCCCGCCAGCGCCGTGGACAACTCCGAAGCTCGATCGGCGGCGCCGATCGTCAAAAATGCCGTCGAGGACTCGTTGAATACGGCCTGCATCGACTCCAGGGTGTCCGGTCCCGGCTGACCATCCAGTTGGCGACGAATCAACGTCCAGGCCCCCACGGCCTGCACCAGAGCTGACTCGTGCCCCAGAAAGTCACGGCTGTCCCGTTCCCTCAGATGTACTTCGGCCTCGAAGGCCCGGGTCACCGCCAGGTCCGCCTTGCGCGGAAGGTCCAGATCGGTGAACCACTCCCCTCCCTCCAGCGACTCGTCCTCCATGTCCGCCTGGGCTCGTTGGCGCAACAGATCATGAAGCTTCCCCCAGGCCACGACGGCCTCGGCGTGGCGCTCGGCCTTCGTCAACCCCTCGGCGAGCAGGGGCCAGATCCAGGAGCGGTCGCCGTCGAGCACCGTCGGACTCAGGGAGGCCCCGGGGTAATCGGCCATCACGTCCAACGCTGCCTGCGTATCTCCCTGGAGGGCGTGGGCCAGCGCAAGATACCCCTGCGCCCCGTAGCGAATTCGACTGTCGATCTGTGACGATTCCACCAACGACCCCAGAAGGGAAAATACCTCACCGTCGACGTCGATCGGCCCTTCTGTCTCTTTGAGCAAAAACGCTGCGTCCAGATCCTGAAGGTAGGACCGGGCAATATAAAGCTCGGCGAGCGCCGCCGTATCGTCGCCGGAGTGCTCTGCCTGCAATATGCGGAAGAGCTCTCTTGCCTCCTCCCACTGGCCGGCCTCGAGTAGTTCCAAGGCCTCCTCGAATTGCTCCTGTACCTGTGGCGACTCCGACTCGATGGGCGGAGAGGGCTTCGGATCGCCGTTTACCACCGTCGACGAGCTGGAACAGGCCGCCAGCCCCATCAACGCACATCCTATGGCAACGACTGCCCCTCGTCGCAGCGAGTTCAGCGACAATGTACGATTGGCCTTCTTGACCCGGCGTGGCATAGACATGGACCCTCGAAAACGGCATTCACAACAAGCGGTTTCCCGACGCCAACCATATACCACATCCCATTTCTTCCGCGAAATTCTTCGAAGGCCGGTATCTCACCCCGTGCGGCCTCGACGTCGCCGCACGCTCTCGATATGGCGGGCATGGCGAAATGCGCTCTGCTCCTCCGTAAGCCCGGCCTCCGTACGCGAGGCATTGCCGAGATTGAAGACCAGACATTTCGGGCCTCCTCCACCTTTGCCGAAGAACTCCTTCACGTCGACGGCGATGACCTCCACACCTCGCTCGGCGATTTTATCTCGCGTCTTCTTGCGTACCCCGGCGGCGCAGAATAAGAATCGGTCCTCTCCCACCTCCACGTAAAAGGAATTGCCCAGAAATTGCTCCGCATCTTCCTGCTCGATCTCGATGATGCGATCGCCGAATTCGGCGGCCAATTCCTCCTGAGCTTCTTCCGTAAACGCCTCGAGATAGGCCAGGCAGGGCCCGCCAAGATCGCATAGCGCCGTATCGCCGTGGTAAAATCTCGGATCCGACAGCTCCAGCTTCACGGCCTCCGTATCCAACACACCACTTTCGAGCCAATCCCCCACCTCGGGATCGCTGCGAAATCCGTAGGTAAATACCCACTTTTGCTCCCCGCCGCGGCCGATGGGAAAGGCGTCGGCTTCTCCCTCCCAATGCCACTGGGCGGGATAGTCGCCGATCTGAATGCCGAAATTCTCCATAAAGTCCACAAAGCGCTCTTTTTCAGCGATCCGGTGCTCCGCCCGAAAATGACTGGGGAAAAAGGTCTTCTGTGGTGACGGCCGCGGGTCGAGGCGTCCTCTCAAAAACCCGGCGTTTGCGGCAAAGACCATTCCTGAGAGATCACCTGTCGCGTCGATGACATATACGTCGACGCCGGCGTCGATGAGAGCGTCGACGTATAAATTCCACTGCTCGATCGCCGCGTCGGGATTGACCTTCTTAAGTGAGTCGTCTTCATTGCGGGTGTGGGGGTTGGCCCCGCCTTTGATCTGGAAATGACGCGGGTGTGTCATCAAAACGGCTGGTTTCATCGATGACCTCGACGATACTGAGTAAGAATTGGGTACCTCAAGACTTCGCGGGCACGGCTCATCACCGCCTGAAGACAGGCAGCGAACCGGGAGAGATTTCGACGAGCGCCGAACTCCTTATCACAATCTCACCATCGATGCACCCGACTGGCGCTTCTTCCCCGGGCAGTCGAACCACCGATCTTCAGGAGCAGCGCCGAAACCGTAGCAAACAAATGCCGCAAAAGGGTGAACACGAATTCGCCCCTGACAAGCCGCCTGACGCCGATGCATCAGAATAACGGCCCACACTCAACATCGATCCCCGACCTTTCTGTCTCACCTGTGGAGAGTTCTCGATCTTCCAGGAGGGTTTGATCCAACAAGTGGGTGGTGCGCACGTTCTTCATCGCCGCCAGAACGCTATTTCGAAGCTGTGGGATCGTGCCCTCCAACTCCTGGATCATGCGACGCACGAATTTTCGCCGCCCCTGGAAGCTTCCGCACAGATTACAGGGAATGATGGGAAATTCGCGTAACTCCGCATAGCGGGCAATATTGTCCTCTGCGGCCAGGATCAACGGTCGGATCACCTCGAAGCGGCCGTCATCGGTGGTGTAACGGGCAGGCATTCCCTGCAACTGACCGGAGTGAAACAGATTGAGCAACAGGGTCTCGATACTGTCGTCGCGGTGGTGTCCCAGGGCGATCTTATTGCATCCCAACGCCTCGGCCCGCCCGTAGATGATGCCCCGGCGAAGCCGGCTACACAGTGAGCACGGGGTGGCATCGGCAGGCAATTTCTCCTTCACCACCGAATAGGTATCCTCCTCGCAGATCTCAAAGGGGACTCCCCGGCCCTCCAGATAATCGCGCAACAGGCCCTCTGGATATCCGGGCTGTTTCTGATCGAGATGAAAGGCCGTCAATTCGAAGCTGATGGGAGCCCTGCGACGGGCGCGCAGCAGGAGATCGAGCAGGGTATACGAATCCTTACCTCCCGACAGGCAGACCAAAATATGATCGCCATCGTCGATGAGCGAGTAGTCGCCGATGGCCTCTCCCATCTTCGCGGCGAGCCGCGTTCTCAACTTGTCCAATTCTGCCATGATCGATGACCTCGCGCTGGGGGATCGAAGCGCAGCCACCTTCAACATCGCCGTCGTTCTCGTCAAGACAGGAGGCTCGTTTCTCGCTCTCCGGTACGACGACGCCGCTCATTTTTCCATCCCATCTTCATTCGGGAGCACTTCCTGCGCCTCCACGCCCATCTCCTCCAGGAGTCGCAGGACCACCGGGTTGGCACTGTAGACCCGGGCCACGGACCTCGGAAGAGGCGGTCCTCCCCCTGCGTTCTCAGCGGCCCTTCCCCACTCGCCATCGCCCTGCCCTCGGACCGGCGCCGCCCTCATCGCGTCGCCACCACCGACGCTCAAGTCGACGATCGGTCCCACGGCGACTTGTTCCTCGCGCAAAGCCTGTCTCCACTCGTCGAGGTCTACCTGCGAATCTTGACCCTCTTGCCGGCCCCCTCCATTTATATACGCTACCAGGTGCCCTCGACTGGTATGACATTTCGCCACCTCGCGCATCGCGTCGACCTCGACGATGCGCTCGCCACCGGCAGCCAGACTCAGATCGAGGACAACCACCTCCGTCTTGCGCGAAACCACCCACAATTGGCTGCGAACTTCGCTCTGATCGCCGGCGACCTGGAAGACCACTCCATAGACCCCTTCGGCGAGCCTGTCGGCGAGCCGAAAAGCAACGCGCCCCTCTTCGTCGGTCTTATTGATTCCCTTCAACTCCCAGCCATCGCAATCGCCGACGTATATACGGACCCACTCCCCGGCCAGCGCGCCCGTGTCGTATTCGATCGATGCCTTCAGTTCGATGGGCTCTCCCAGGGGCACGACCCGATCGCTGGTTCGATGCCGCGCCTTGGCACCGCGGGCCGTCTCCAACCCCTCGAAGCCCTCCCAGGAACCCGGGCCTCCCTTGGTGAAGGGAGATTCCGCGCAATTATGGAGCCTTCGGATATCGCCCTGCGCAGGCGGCTCCTCGTCGACAATGGGGAGGAGTTCGTCCTGCGAATCAGGAACCCAACTTTCTTGCACGACCTCTGCCTCACCGGATCCGGTTGCGCTCTGACAGCCCACCGCCCACAGAACGCACAACCACAAACCCACACCGCACAATAACATCGCCCTCCTCCGTCCCAGCCGCATCGTCCCCCCCTGAAGGTGATTTCAGCCACGCTTCCCCTCTATCTACCTGTCAAATCTGCCCGCAGCATCCCGATTGACCACCCTGGACGACGCATAACGCCGCGCGCCTTGAATGCTCGCGCCCGATGGCGCAAACTGTGAAGGACCTCGTACGGCAGTTTGAAATCGACGGGAGCCATATTGCCATCGGATCAACCAATACGACGCCTTTAGTGGCCACACCCCCGAGACCTGGAGAACGCGATGAGCTTGACGACTGAGGCACTGGAGAAAGCCGGCTTTCCCACCGAGAACTTTCCCGAAGACCTTCCGACCCCGGGCGAGTCCAATATCTACTCCAAGGAATTGGACGGAAACCGCGCCCTGTACCGCTATCAGGTCAACGTCAGCGGATCGACCTACGGAATGGAGGTTCTCATCGACACCTCCACGGTGCCCGACCCGGCAGAAGGGGTGGCGTTTATGCTGAATCAATTCGCATTCCTCTGGCGCCAGGATCGGGCTCAAGTCATCGTAAAGCCCGACGGTTCTTGCCGGCGCATCGACTTCTGATTCGGCGGTGGATACCCGTCCGCCCTCCCCCGTCATCGACCTGCGACGCGGAGTCCTGTGATGAATTCGTCCCCGATCCGCGTAATGTTCTTCTGTCTGGGCAATATCTGCCGATCCCCCCTTGCAGAGGCTCTGTTTCGCTATCACGTCGAAGAGCAGAGCCTGACAGATCGCTTTGAAATCGACTCCTCAGGAACGGGCAGCTATCACGTCGGGGCTCCTCCCGATCCGGGTAGCGTGCGCGTTGCACGTGAGCGGATGGGTCTCGACATAAGCGGCCAGCGAGCGCAGCAATTATCGCCGGACCACCTTCGAGCCTTCCACTACCTGGTGGCTATGGACCGCTCCAACCTGCGCAACGCGAAGCGCCTTACGGGCGCTTCGCAGGCCAATCTCGTCTTGTTGCGCGACTTCGAACCCCACGACGGCCGCGGAGGCGACGTCCCCGATCCCTGGGGTGGCGGACCCGATCATTTCGAGAAGGTCTACGATATCGTCCACCGCTGCACCCGAGAATTTCTGGACTACCTCTGTCAACAGGAGCGGTTGTAGGCGCCATGAATTACGGACTGTCCATGCGGATCGCCCTTGCAGCTACCTTCTTCGCCCTCGCCGCCCTTGCCACCGGCTGTGATCGCACCACCAACGCCGACGCTCCCATCGACGACGGACAGGGGCCTTCCCAGGAGTCGGCTTCCGATGAGGACGACGCCCCCGATGAGCCGGCCTCCCGAGCGGAGGAGCGCCAACGGATGGTCCAGCAACAGATCGAAGCTCGAGGCGTCGACGACGAGCGCGTCCTCTCCGCCATGCGCGCCGTTCCTCGCCACCGCTACGTCCCGGAACAGATCCGCCAGCGCGCATACGAGGACTCCCCCCTGCCGATCGGACTCAATCAGACCATCTCCCAGCCCTATATCGTGGCGTTGATGTCTCAACTCCTGGACACATCCCCGGGCGACCGGGTCCTCGAAATCGGCACAGGCAGTGGCTACCAGGCCGCAGTCCTCGCCGAGTTGGATACGGAAGTCTACACCATCGAGATCCTCTGCGATCTCGCCGAACGAGCCGAGCGCGATCTCGAAGCCACGGGCTACGGAGACTCCATCGACGTAAAATGCGGTGACGGCTACAAGGGCTGGCCCGAACACGCCCCCTTCGATCGCATCATCGTCACTGCCGCCCCTCCGGAAATTCCCGAGGCATTGGTCGAACAACTTGCCATCGACGGCCTCATGGTCGTCCCCGTTGGCGATCAATTTCAGGTTCTTCAGGTCATCCACAAGATCGACGAGGACACCATCGACGTCACGGACATCGAAAATGTCCGCTTCGTCCCTATGGTCCCCGGCCAAGATTAAGTCCAGCTCCCCATCTACCCCAGCCGATCCATGGCCTCCTGGCTCGGCCCGTGACTCTTATCGACTCGCAGGGCCCTCTTGTACATATCGCGCGCCCCCTTCTGGTCGCCCTCGGCCTCACGCACCGCTCCCAGGTGGTAGTAGACGTCCACCTTGTCCGACTTGTCCTTGATATTCATCTGATGGAGAAGAAGGACCTGGAAGGTCTTCTTTGCACTGTCGTAGTCCTCGGTGCGGTACTGAAGCTTGGCCAGGCTCAGCAGGTTGGGGATATACGTGGCGTCCAGTCGGTGGGCCTCTTCGTAGGAGCTCGTAGCGGCGGCCACGTCACCCTGGCGCTCCGCCAACTTTCCGCGCAGATGGTAGAAACGCACGGCTTCCTTCATCTTGCGAGCGCTCGTCAGCGACTCGATGACCGAGTCCAGCAAGGGCTTGGCCATCTCGAAGTGTTCGCCATCGATATAGGCGTCCAGAAGGGGTTCTACCACGTCCAGATCGTCGTCGCCGCGAATCTCCCGCGCCGCCTCCAGGGCGACGATTCGCCGGTCGGCATCGCCCAGGCGATCCTGAGCCACATCGGCCATCTGCAGATACAACTCGGCGCGAGTTTCGTCGTCTTCCGCCAACTCCGAACGGTGGGCCAATAGATTGAAGATCCCCACTCCATCGTCCAATTCGGAGTAGATCTCCTCCAGGCGGTCCAATATCGCTTCGTCCGTCGGAGCACTCTCCAGAATCGCCTCGTAGGTACTGGCTGCCGCCTCCAGGGCTCCGGCATCCTTATCGAGAATCTTCGCCCGTTGGCGCAACAATTCGTCCGTCCGCTGTGCGTCGCCGTCGGCGAGCCCGATGCGGTGGTCGACGACTTCGATCAATTGCTTCCAGGCTTTGCGCGATCGGTGGATCCTCTCAAGGCGGCTCAACGCCTCTTCGTTGGCGGCGTCGACCTCGAGGACGGAATAGGCAAACTCCACGGCTCGATCGGCGGCTCCTATCTCCTCGTGGGCCACGGCGGCCATCTCCAAAAGATATTTCAGGGCCGTCTCCTCGTCGCGAGCACCGTTGACCTGTTGGGTCAACAGCTCGATGAGATCCTCCCAACGCCTTTCGCTGCGATACAATTCGTCCAACGCAGCCACCACGTCGGGGTGGTCGGGCTGAATGGCATGAGCGCTCTGATAATCCTCAATGGCCCGGTCCACGTCGTTCCCGCGCTCGTAGCGCAGCCCGGCCCGGCGAATGTGGAGCCGAATTCGCTCCATGTCGTCGGCGGCGGCGTATTCCAGTTGGTGGCCCAGCGTCGCTTCCAGGGACTCCCAGTCGTCGAGCGCCTCGTAGGCCACGGACAGCCCTTCCAGGACCTCCGGATCCGTGCCGTCGATCTCCTGTGCCTGCTCGAAGACGCGACGGGCACGGGCCGCGTCGTCCAGCATCCCCAGGCAGATCGTTCCCATTTCGACCAGAGTCGAAAGGCGCAACGCATCGTCGTCCCGGTAATCCAGAAGCTGTTCCAGGGCGTCCACTCTGCTCTGCCAACGCTCTGTGGCCTCGTACAGCCCCGCCAGCGTTTCCAACCTCTCCAGGTCGGGGCCGGCCAGGTTTTGCAGAGCCTCCAGGGCCTCGATTGCACCGTCGTAATCCTGGATGCCCAGACGCACCGACGTCAGTTCGGTATACATCTCCAACCGTTCCTGAGGATCCGCCGTAGACTGCACTCTCGCCGCCAACACTGCAGCGAGGCTTTCGTCGTCACCCTCTTCACGGGCAACGCTCTCCAACACCTCAAGCGCCTGTTCGTGCTCCGGCTGAGCTTCAAGGACCAGGCGAAAAGACGTAGCTGACCGACTTCGATCACCGAGCCGCTCGATACACCACGTCGCCGCCGTCTCTGCCAATTCCACCTTTCGAAGCGGATCGTCCGCCTCGGCGGCCACCTCCTCGTAGAGTTCGACCATATGAGGATAGAGAGCGTGATCGGCGGCGAGTTCCTCGAGCCTCTCCTGGGTCTGCACGTCTTGCGGGTCCAGACGCAGCACGTCGCTCCAGTGCTCGACAGCGTCGTCTAGCCGCTCCAACTCTTCGTACTCCAGTCGTGCCATCTCGCGAAGCAACTCCGCCATTCGAAACGGATCTTCCGTATTCTCCAATTTCTTTCCGAAGAGACCGACCAACTTCACCCAGTCTTGATTTTCTCTAAAGATCGGCTCCAACAATTCCAGGATTTCACTTCGAAGGGCTCCATCTTCCGTCAACTCGAAGATTCGCCCCAGCCCGTCGATCGAGCCCCCATGATCGGGAACGATTGCCAGCACGTCGCGATAATAATCGAAGGCCACACGGTGCTCTTCGTATACCACCTCGCGCAGGTAGCCGAGTTGAAAGAGCGCTTGCAGCTCTTCGTCTCCGGAGACCACCGTGATCTTGTCCTCCAACACGCGGACCAGATTGTCCCAATCGCGTTTGGCCTGATAGATGCGGTCCAGCCAGCTAAGTGCTTCGTGATCGTATTCGTCTATCTCCAGGACAGCCTCGAAGTGGGGGATGGCAGCATCCAGGTCTTCGCCCTGTTCTGCGTAGGCCCTTCCCACGCCCAGGTGAAGTTCTCGTCGCACGGCCGGATCGTCGACGCCGCTTTCCAGAACATCCTCGTAGATGGCGAGAAGATCCTCCGGTCCTGCGTGCTCCTGAGCAACCCGCTCCAACTCGCGGCGCACCTCGGCGCTCTCGGGTACATCGTTCATGGCTTTGCCCAGGGTGACGAAGGCTTTCAAGCCCACGCCCAGAACCTGCTCCTGCATCCGGGCCAGCGCCAGGTATTGTTGCGCCACGTATTCTCGGTCGTCGCTGAGCTCGATGACCCTCTGATACAACGCCTCCAACTCGTCCCATTCCTCGTCGGCTTCGTGCAACTCCACCAGCGATTGTGCCGCCTGTCGTCGCACCCGATCGTCGGCCAGCAGCCGAAAGAGGGCTCCTCGTGCCTGGTAATCCTGAGGCGCGCGCTCCAGAACCGCCGTATAGTGTTCGTAGGCGGCATCGGCGTCGCCCACCTTCTCGGCGAGCAGATCACCCATCTCGATATCGAGTTCATTGATCTTTTCCGGCTCCTGCGACTCGTCACGGCGACTGCGCAATACATCGAGAAGCTCCGTCCACCGCTGTGCTTCGCGGTACAACTCCATCAACGCGTCGAGGGCCTCCAGGTCATCGGGCGTCACCTCCAGGGCGTCGTGAAAGCTGGCGATCGCCGAGTCGACCTTATCCAACTCGTCACGGCGAACCTGTCCCAGATGCTTAAAGGTCCGGGCCCGCAGGCTCGCCGCATCGATGTAGTCCAACTTCTCCAACAACAATCGCTCCAGGGCCTCGAAGTCGCCCGTCGCCTCGTACAGACGCTCCATCACCACCAGGTGCGATAGCTCCTCGGGCTCTTCAATTCGGATTTCCTGATACAGGCGCAGTGCCTCTTCGGGATTGCCCAGACGCTCATCGTAGATGCGAGCGACCCGCTTTCGCAGCGCCTGACGGCGCTCTGCCTCGGTGACCTCATCGATGCGGCGCTCCAGAATGCCCACCAGGGGCCCCCATTTCTCCATCGCACCGTACAACTCCTGCAATTTCTCCAATGCGATTTCGCTCTCCGCCGAGATCTCCACAGACTGCTGGTAGGCCGCGATGGCGGACTCCATATCGCCGA
>SLPW01000140.1 GCA_007131755.1 Myxococcales bacterium
AGGCCCTATCGCTTTCCGGAGCTCGCGGTAGAGGCGTTTTACGGCCTCCCCGGCATGTTGGCCGATTCGCTTCCCGACAAATTCGGAAATGCTCTCATCGACGCTTGGCTGCAGACGCAGGGGCGATCGTCGGAGACCTTAAACGCCGTAGAGCGGCTGTGTTATGTGGGCTCCCGGGCCATGGGGGCGTTGGAATATCATCCATCAAAGCGGGCCCCGGGGCGCGACGTGGTCCTGGACGTGGAGAAATTGGTGGAGCTTGCCTCGAAGGTGCTCGCCAGGCGCGAGGGCTTCGAGACGTCCCTGGCCGACGAGGAGGGGCTGGCAGATATCTTGCGGGTCGGAACTTCTGCCGGAGGAGCACGGGCGAAGGCCATCATCGCCTGGAACCGCGAGACTGGCGAGGTCCGCTCTGGGCAGGTCGATGTCGGCGGGGGATTCGAGCACTGGCTGCTCAAATTCGACGGCGTCTCCCACAACCGCGATCGCGAGCTCGACGACCCCCAGGGCTACGGGCTGATCGAATATGCCTATTCGATGATGGCCGAGGCGGCGGGGATCACCATGACGGAGTGCCGAATCTTCTCCGAGGGGGGACGTCACCACTTCATGACGAAGCGATTCGACCGCCTGCCAGATGGCGCAAAGCTGCATATGCAATCCCTGGGAGCGCTGGCGCACTTCGACTTCAACGCCCCCGGCCACTATAGCTACGAGCAATGCTTCGACGTCATCCGACGCCTCGGCATGTCCACCCCGGAGGTGGAGCAGCAATTTCGGCGCATGGCCTTCAATATCATCGCCCGAAACCAGGACGATCACGTCAAGAATATCGCATTTTTGATGGACAAGACCGGCAAGTGGTCACTGTCGCCGGCCTTCGACGTCACCTATAGCTACAACCCGCAGGGAGCGTGGACGTCGAAGCATCAGATGAGCATGAACCTAAAAAGAGACGATTTCACCATCGACGACTTCGTCGAATGCGGACGCCGGGCCTCCCTGAAACGCGGCCGAGCCAAGACCATCGTCGCCCAGGTCTGCGACGCCGTGCGCCGCTGGCCCGAATTCGCCGAAGAGGCGGGCGTCTTCCCTGCGCATCGGCGCACCATCTCCCGGCATCTGCGCCTCGATCTGTGTTGAGACGTTCAATTGGGATCGCTCGATCCCCGGGCACACGAACTACGTGTGGCCCGGGGCTACGGATCGTGTTTCTGATCGATATTGAGTTTGCGGCGAATAACACCGACGACGATGGAGGTCGCAGGCCACCGAACGTCTATCGCTCGTCGCGTAGCCCGGGGCCATCCGCCGTTTAAGGATGCCCCGGGTTTTGAGTGGCAGTCCATCGATCAACTTTCGGCGTTGATTGCTTGCGCGAACGCTCGATCACCTATGAATCCGTACTAGGATTCGGCGACGGGGATGGTGAAGCAGAAGGTGGAGCCTTCGTCGGGAGTGCTTTCGGCCCAGATGCGGCCGCCGTGGGCGTCGACGATGCCCTTGCAGATGGTCAGTCCCAGTCCGGTGCCGCGGGTGGATTTGTCGTCGGCCTGCCAGAAGCGGTCGAAGAGGTGGGGCAGTTTGTCGGCAGCGATTCCGATCCCGGAGTCTCTTACGCAGAAGCGAACGGCGCCGTCTTCCGCTGTGGCGGAGATCCGGATGGAGCCGCCCTCGGGGGTGAAGTCCAGGGCGTTTGCGATGAGGTTGGTCAATACCTGTTCGATGCGGCGCATGTCGGCGTCGACGAAGGGGAGGTCGTCGGCGACGTCCGAGAGCAACTCGATGGAGCGATCCCGGGCCTGGATCTCCTGTTGCAGAATTGCGGACTCCACAACCTGGGTGGGGCGAAGAGGGGTGCGGCTCAGGAGGAGCTTTCCGTCGTCGATGCGGGCGGCGTCGAGAAGGTCCTGGATGAGCCTCGTCATCTGGGAGATGCACAGGCGCTGGGTCTGGAGTTGCCGGGAGAATTTCTCGGCGTCGGCCCCATCTTTGACATGCCGTTCCATCAATTGCAGGGCGAGGCCGATGGTGTTGAGGGGATTTTTGAGATCGTGGACGACGATGCGGTGCATTTCGTCGCGCAGCTCCAGAGCTTTCTGGGCCTGTTCGTAGAGTTGTTGGTTTTCGGCGGCCAATTTGCGCTGCTTTTCGGCAAAGCGATGGCGCTCGAGGGAGTAGCGAAGGGTGCGCTCCAGAAGGCCGGCGGTGATCTCGGACTTGACTAAAAAGTCGACGGCGCCGTGCTTCATGGCCGCCCGGTCCACATCGCCGTTGCCAGCGCCGGTGAGCATGATGACCGGCGTCGTACAGCCTCTTTCTTCGGCCTGACGCAACAACTGCACTCCGTCTTCCGCCCCCAGCCGGTAGTCGAGGAGGCAGATGGCATAGTCGCCACTGCACAGAGACTTGAGACCTTCTTCGAAGGTGCCGATCCAGTGCAACCGGTAGCGTTGAGGGCCGTCGAAGTCGTCGAAGTATTCACGAGTCAAGAAATAGTCGTCTTCGTCGTCTTCGATGAGCAGGACGGGGATTACGGCGTCGTCTCGAAGCGACGATTCGGCTTTTTCGGCAGGTTGATTCATTGCAGAGTCTCAAATGGTTCTTCAATCATTATTTTCTGTTTCGGGCCGGGCGACGATCTCGAACCAATATTTGCCCAATACCTTCATGGCCTCCACCAATCCGTCGAAGGAGACGGGTTTGGAGATAAAGCTGTTCACGCCGAGATCGTAGCTCTGGTAGACGTCCTCTTCGGCTCGAGATGTGGTCAGCACCACTACCGGGATCTGGCGTAGAGAGGGGTCTTTTTTGAGCTCTTCCAGGGCTTCGAAGCCGTTTTTTCTCGGCATATTTAGATCGAGGAGAATGAGCCCGGGCCGCGGAGAGTCGGCGGGGTCGGAGTATTTGCCGCGGCGGTGGAGATAGTCCAACAGCTCCTCACCGTCGCCGACGGCGTAGAAGTTATTGGCCAGACGGGCCTCGTCGAGAGCGTCTTCGGCGAGCATGACGTCTTCCGGGTCGTCGTCGGCCATGAGAATGGTGATCGGCTCTCTACTGCTCATGATTGTCTTCCTGTGCGTGGTTGTCCGGCGATTGGCATTCCGATTGTTTACGGGGGAGAGTGACGACAAAGCGCGAGCCCTCGCCGGGGATACTGGTGGCGTCGAGGGTTCCGCCGTGGCGTTCGACGATCTTGCGGCAGATGGCGAGGCCCATGCCCGTGCCCTCGTAGGTGCCGCGTCCGTGGAGGCGCTGGAAGACGTCGAAGATGCGGTCCAGGTATTTTTCGTCGAAGCCGGTGCCGTTGTCCTGGACGTACATGACGCATTGGTCTTCGTCGCACTGCTCGGTGCCCACCTCGACGACAGGAGGGACGTCGGGGCGGTGGAATTTGAGGGCATTCCCGATGAGGTTTTGGAACAGAAGCCGTATCTGCATCGGGTCGGCGTCGAGGCGGGGCAAATCGCCGATATCGACGCGGCCCTTGGATTGTTCGATACGCACCTCCAGATCGGTGACCACTCCCTGGACGACGTCGGCGACCTCCATGGTCTCAAATGGCTTTGCCCGGGTGGTGACACGGGAGAATGCCAACAGGTCGTCGATGAGGTTGCTCATGCGGCCGGCGGCATTTTGCATCCTCTCCAGATAGTCGCGTCCACGAGAAGGGAGGTCGGCTTTGTATTTGGACTCCAGGCGTTCGCCGAAGGCGCGGATTTTGCGAAGGGGCTCCTGAAGGTCGTGAGAGGCGACGGCGGCGAAGTGTTCCAGATCGGAGTTGGAACGCTCCAACTCCTGGTTGGCCTTTCGAAGCTCCTCGCGGGCCTCTTTTTCGGCTGTGACGTCGCGCACGACGGCTGTATACAGCCACGCGCCGTCAATTTTCTGTTTGGAGATGGAGGCTTCGGCGGGGAAGAGCTCACCGTTTTTACGCAGGCCGAAGATCTCTCGGCGCTCTCCCATGCGGCGCGAGGCATTCGGGGTGTGTGAGAATTCGCGCACATGTGCGGCGTGGGAGGGGCGCGCTTTCTCGGGAAGCAGGACGGAGAGCGGTTTGTCCATCACTTCGTCGGCGGTATAGCCGAAGATCTCCTCGGCGCCCTGGTTGAAGAGGGTGATCGTCTGAGCTTCGTCGATGGAGATGATGGCGTCGGCGCAGAGGTCGACGATGCCGGAGAAGATCTCCTCCGAGAGTCGAAGGGAGTCGCGGGCAGCCTCGGCGGCCCTTCGGGCAGTCCGGGCGCGGATGAGTTTTCGCTCGTCGCGCTCGGCGGAGCGTTGCTTCGTGACGTCAACTCCCGTGGCGATCACCAACTCCACCTGACCGTCGTCGCCGATGATGGCCGAATTCGACCAGTCGATGGTTCGCAGTTCCCCATCACGGGTCTGCCAGTGATTTTCGTGGCGATTGGGGAAATTTCCGGCCCGCAGCTCATCGAAGACCTCGATGACGGCGTCGCGCTCGGCGTCCGGGATCAACAACTCCCAGATGGGCTTTCCTTTGACCTCGTCGAAGCTGTAGCCCGTCAACTCCTGACAGGCTTCGTTGAAGCGAACCACACAGCCTTCGTCGTCCATCACCACTACCAGGGCGGCGATGGTCTCCAGGATGGTGTCCAGTAGTTCGGGGTTGGAAAACTCGTCTTTCAATACTGCCTCGTCGCCTGTGGGGGGCGGGACTGCTGGTCAGCAACTTACAGACAACGAGGCAAATGGGCAAAGTAGTTCCGTCGGCGGGGTAGCCCTGTCCCAGGCCCAGGCCCTGTCCCAGGCCCGAAGTAACCCTGTCCCCGGCCCAGGCTCTGTCCCAGGCCCCGGCCCGAAGTAACCCTGTCCCCGGCCCTGTCCCAGGCCCAGGCCCGAAGTATTGCTGTCCCAGGCCCTGTCCCAGGCCCCGGCCTCAACGTTGCCCAGATCTTCGCAGGGCCATCAAGTAGCCCTGGTGCCGCTGGCGTAACTTGCGAAAACCTTTCCACAACGTCTTCCAGCCGGGAGGTCCACTCCCCGGCCCCG
>SLPW01000326.1 GCA_007131755.1 Myxococcales bacterium
AACAGCGCGTTCTGGAGGTGGAGACGGAGCCGCGAATGGAGCTGGAGATTCAGCGCGATGAGGCGGATAATTTCTATGTCTCGGGTCCGCAGAAGGGGTTGGTCAGGATCAATATGAGGGTCGCCGTCGGGCGCCAGTACTTCGACGGTTCCCTGGACGGATCGGTGGGGTGGGATGCCTTTGAGGCGGGAGCGGGGCTTGACGACCGTTATTTGTTGAACGAGGCGCAGACGGTGCTGGAGATGATCGGTGTGTCGCGAGGAGAACAGACGCCCCTTCAGGCGCTGGAGAGGCTCGTAGAGTACCACCGCGAGTTCGAGATGCGCTCGGCGCCGCGAATGGAGGGGATCGATCGCTACGTGGAGTTGAGTCGACTACAACTGGGTGTGTGCCGCCACCGGGCGTTGCTATTCACCATCAGCGCCATGGCGCTGGGGTTTAAGACCCGCTACGTCTTTAATGAGGCCCACGCCTTCGTAGAGGTCCACTGGCCGGGTCAGGGGTGGAGGCGAATCGATCTGGGGGGAGCGGCGGATACCTTCGACTATCAAGGGAGGGGCGACGGATCGGTGCACGATGGCCTGGGGGATGAGGAGTTTCCTCGTCCCGAGTCCTACGAGGAGGAGATGTCCGGATTCGCCGGGGGCGACGATAATGGCGAGGCAGACGCACCCGGGCGCGGAGGTACAGGCGAAGGCGGGGGGGACGATCCGGTGGATCTGATGGACCAGGTGCGCGAGCATCAAGAGATGGCAAGCGAAGCAGATGGGGAGGAATCGCAGCGAGCAGAGCCGGGCCCGACGGTGGAGTTGGTAGAGGTCGATGGTGAAATCTACCGGGGTCGTGAGGTGACGATCCGGGGAAGAATGGAGCCGGCACAAGCGGGAGCGTCGGTTCGTGTGGTGCTTGTGCCCGTGGGCGCCAGGGATACGGGGCGGGGAATCCCCGTTGGCGAGGCCGACGCGGATGCGCAGGGGAATTTTCAGGCGCGGGTGACGATCCCGCAGGAGATCAGTCTGGGGCGATGGCGGCTCAAAGGGGAAGTGATCGAGTAGCGGCGATCATCGGCGCCCGCGTCGACGTCCTCGGTTTCGGCCGCGTTTTTTGTTGTTGCGCCCGCTCTTTTTTCGGCTCGTGCGGCCCTTGCCGTCGGCTTCTCCGATCTGGACGGCCCAGAACTCGGAGTCGCGAAGAGCGTCGACGAAGAGGCGCTGCGAGGACAGGTCCTCCTCGAAGAAGGTGGCATATTTTCCGATCACCGAAGGATCGTCGGAGGGGTCACTTCCGCCGGTCGTTCCCAGCCCCATGAATGTGGCGGCTTCGAGGGCGAAGTTCTGTTGGATGCGGCCGACCCGCGGAGTGAAGACCTCGACGCCGCCGATGCGATCGATCTCGAAGATATAGTCTCCCATATTGAAGGGAATCTCCAGATCGTAAGGGCGGGCGGCGATGACGACGCCATCCTGTTCGTCGAAGACCTCGATGACGGCGCTGGCTGCAGGGGTGGTGCTATGGGTCAGCCAGGCCCATTCCTCGTTGAGGTAGAAATCGTCGATATAGGGCGCAAAGCCGAGCAGGATGCCGCGGTCCGTGGCGATCTCGACGCCGATGAACACGGAGAGGTCGCTGAATTCGGAGGCAGCCAACTCCAGAATCTCCGGACACCGGGCGGTGCGCTCCGTCTCACAGAGGGCGACGCCGTTGAGGCCGGCCTTCTGGGCGTGCTGGAGGAGTTGGCGAGGGGAGATGGAGACGCCTTCGGAGGCGTTGGTCTTGGCGTGAAGATCGATCAGCATTTGGAACTCGGGTGGGAAGAAAATCCAGCAATGACAAAGCGAAAATCCGCGCGCACGCTAACTCATGGTGGCGAGATGGTGCAAGGGCGGAAGCTCAACCGGTGATGTGTTCCTTCTCGTAGGTCTCTTCGTCGGCCTGTTCCGAAGCGCCGTCTCCGTCGGGGGTGACGTCGATGATGTCGCCCGTGCCGGGAGGGGGGCCGCCAAAGGGAGAGTGGAAGGGGCGGGCGCCGCCATCGGAGCCGTAGGATTCGTAGGCCGACTCGGCGGAGACGAAGGTGACGGAATCGGTGGCGAGCATCTTCGTGAAGCGTTTCTTGGCGATGGCGCGAAGAGGACGTCGGGCAGGGGGAATGAGGAGGAAAATCGCCGCGATGTCAGTGAGGACACCGGGGGTGATCATGAAGACGCCTGCGATGAGGACGGCCAGGCCGTCGAGGAGGCTGTCGCCGGGGATCTTGCCCTGGTTGAGTTCGCTCTTGATGCGGGCCAGAGCCCGTGCGCCCTGCATCTTGCCGAGCACGGCGCCGATGATGGCCGTGAGAATCACGAGGCCGATGGAGACCCAGGCGCTGGTATAGGTGGCGAGCACGATCAAGAGCGCCAGCTCGACCAGGGGCACGATGGTGAAGAGTGCGAGGAGTTTCCAGATCACGATGAGTCTCCGGGCCCCGGCCGGCAGTTGCCGATCCGGGGCGCCAGGTAAGAGAAGCGGTTTCAGTCGTCGGCGCCGGGTACATTCTCCCAGTCTGCGAGGAATTTTTCGAGGCCGATGTCGGTCATGGGATGCTTGAACATCTTGTCGATGACCGCCGGCGGCACGGTGGAGACGTCGGCGCCCAGCAGCGCGGCCTCCGTGACGTGGCGCGGGTGTCGAATGGAGGCGACGAGTACTTCGGTTTCGATATTGGGATAGTTTTCGTAGGCCGTGACGATCTCGGCGATGAGATCCATTCCCTCGTGGCCCAGGTCGTCGAGGCGGCCGATGAAGGGGCTGACGTAGGTGGCCCCGGCGCGGGCAGCCAACAGGGCCTGGTTGGTCGAAAAGCAAAGGGTGACGTTGGTGCCGATGCCTTCCTCGGACAGGGTGTTGCAGGCGCGCAGACCGGCCGGGATCAGCGGCAATTTGATGATGACGTTGTCCGCCCAGGAGGCGTATTCGCGGGCCTCGTCGAGCATGGCCTCCGTTTCGACGGCGGTGACCTCGGCGCTGACGGGGCCGTCGACGAGTTCGCAGATCTCGACGATGACGTCCTTGAATTTGCGGCCCGATTTGGCGATGAGGCTCGGGTTGGTGGTCACGCCATCGAGGACACCGATGGCGGCGGCTTTTCGGATCTCGTCGGTGTCGGCAGTATCGATGAAGAATTTCATGGGGTTACCTCAGGGGGAGCAGAGAGTGTCAGGGGGACAAAGGCAAGGGATAAATCGTTGGCCCGGATGGCTATCATTTCGACACCGTCGTTGCAAACCGAAGCGGCGCGACGGGGACGGCAAATCCATCGGTGTATTCGCCCATTGAATATGGAAACGAAAGATGGACAGTTAAGATTCCACGCGCTGTGAGCTGCCATGATGAGTTGTAGAGCTCGGCGTGGTCGAGCCCGCCCTGGCCCCGGCCCGGTCCCTGGCCCGAGGTTGCTTCACATCGACGAATGAGGTTCAGGCAAGAATTTGTCGCCGGAGGGAGGACAAGAGCCGGAAAAGCCAACAGCAAAGGACGGGCCTGGGCGAGGGCCAGGGACCGGGCCAGGGAACGACTTCTGGCGGAAACCGATCACACAGGATTCCACGCCTGCTATGGCACGGGCGGCGGTGCTGTGTTATGCCGCGACATCGAGGATTGTGAGAAAACACGAAATCGATTGTGACGAGGCTGACCATGATGGACATCAACTACGTTCGAGAGCACGCCGAGAAGGTCAAAGAGGCGGCGCAAGTCAAGGGATTCGACGTCGATATCGACCGCCTTCTGGAGCTGGACGAACAGCGACGCAGCCTGATCCAGGAGACGGACCAGATTCGGGCCCGCCGCAACGAGGTGGCCGATGCGATCCCGAAGGCCTCCAACGAGGATCGGCCGGCGCTCATCGAGGAGGGGCGCGAACTCAAGGAGCGGTTGTCGGGGCTCGACGACGAGTTGAAGGACGTCCAAAAGGAGTACCGACAGGTGCTGCTGATGGTACCCAATGTGCCTCATGAGGACGTGCCGGTGGGCGACGATGACGAGGATAACCTGGTGGTTCGCGAGGTCGGTGAGCCACGGGAGTTCGATTTCGAGCCGAAGAGCCACGAGGAGCTGGGCGAATACCTGGGGATCATCGACAAGGAGCGAGCGATTCGCATGGCGGGCTCCCGGGCCTATGCGCTCAAAGGGGCAGGGGCGCTTCTGGAGTTTGCGGTGATGCGTCTTGCCCTGGACATCATGGTGGAGCGCGGATTTACGCCCGTGGTGGGTCCCTTGATGGTCAATCGGGAGGCCATGGTGGGGACAGGCTTCTTTCCCTACGGCGAAGACGATACCTACCATATCGAAAAGGACGAGAAATACCTGGTGGGCACCAGTGAGGTCTTCTTGGTGAGCCTGCACCGAGAGGAGATTCTCGAAGGTGAAGAGCTTCCACGGCGCTATGCGGGCTACTCCTCGTGCTTTCGGCGCGAGGCGGGAAGTGCCGGTCGCGATGTGCGCGGCATCTACCGGGTTCACCAATTTACGAAGGTGGAGCAGGTCATCATCTGCGAGGCCGACAAGGAGGTCTCCGACAAACTCCACGAGGAGCTGCTGGGCAATTCCGAGGCTTTGATGAAGAAGCTCGAGCTTCCCTATCGGGTCGCCGTGGCCTGTACGGGAGAAACCGGGCTGGGCCAGGTCAAGAAGAACGAGATCGAAACCTGGATGCCCTCGCGAGGCAAGTATTCGGAGACCCATTCCTGCTCGAGCCTGTACGACTACCAGGCCCGACGAAGCAAGATCCGCTATCGAGACGAGTCGGGAGATATCAAATATTGCTACACCCTCAACAACACCATGGCCGCCAGCCCGCGGCTTTTGATTCCGATCCTGGAGCACTACCAGAACGAAGACGGGACGGTGACGGTGCCAAAGGCGCTTCGGCCCTATATGTACGGGATGGAGGTGATTGAGCCCCCCTCCGCCTCGCGCTGAACGGCGCGCTCGGCACCTCCCCAATCAAGTTGGGGAGGGGT
>SLPW01000528.1 GCA_007131755.1 Myxococcales bacterium
ATTACCTGTACGTCGGGCAATAGTTATGGTGTGAGAGTGGGAAAATGGCAAGGGAGAGCCGAAAACTCCTCCCCCCTCGTTGACTCGGGGACCTCCCCAAAATTTGGGGAGGGTCAAGAGCTGCGATCCACCTCGTGTATCCTGCGCCGCAAACCCCGAACCACCATCGAAGCCAATTGACCCTCCCCGTGAGGAACGAACGGGGAGGTGGGCCCGTGCGCAGTTCCGCCCGAGGTCGGAGGGGTCCGCCGCACACCCCATACCCCCCATCGAAGCCAATTGACCATCCCCGCACGCGGGGAGCTGCCTAGCTCTCTCTTCTGCTGCATATCGTCCCCTCGTGACCATCCCCGCACGCGGGGAGCTGCCGAGCCGGGGCGCCCGCGTAGCGGGTCGTAGGCTCAGGGGGCACCGGGTAAGCACCGCTCACCGCCATCAATCGTCGCTCGCCGGGGGCACCAAAAACCTCACCGCCTCCTTCACCACCGAAAACCTCACCTCCTCGCCACCGGCCGGCTCGCCGTCGAGGTTAATGGCCACCTCCTCGTCGAACTCCACCTCCACCCATTCGACCTGCCGGTACTTCATCGGCCCGTAATCGCCGGGAGTCTCGGCCTTGACCATCTCGCGGCCATGGCGGGCCATCTCGCGAAGGGGCATATCGGGGACGATGAGGACATCCAAAAGCCCGTCGTTGATCCGGGCCGCCGGACACAGCCGCCAGCCGCCGCCGGATCGGGGGCCATTTCCGACGAAGAAAAAGGCAAGATCTCCCTCCCACTCCAGTTCCGGCGCGCGAATGATGGCGTGACGGGTGGGGATGTCCAGGGCAGCGGGGATGCCGCGCACGAAGTAGGCAAAACTTCCGGCCACCTCCTTGAGCTGTCGAGAGGCCTCGGCGGTGACCTCCGCTCCCACGCCGGCAGTGGCCATATTCAAGAAATGGCGCTCTCCGTCGTATCCGACGTCGATGGGGGTCGGAGCAAGCCCGAGCCATTGTTCGAATTGCTCCGGTCCATGACGTGGCTCGACGCCGATGCCTCCGAGAAAATCGTTGCCCGTTCCGTAGGGCAACCCTCCCAGCATGGGTCGTTTGTCGAAGCCCATCATGGCGTTGACCACCTCGTGGAGAGTTCCGTCTCCGCCGCAGGCGGCGATGGCGTCGGCCCCGGCGCGACAGGCTTCCTCGGTGTATCGGCCTGCATCGCCGCCCTCCCAGGTCACGCGGGGTTCGATGCAGTAGTTGCGCTCACGCAGCCGCTGGACCATCTCGCGCAGATCTGCGTCCTCGGCGGCTTCGCCGTTCATGATCAGGAATACAGTGGCCGTGTCGGTCATAACCTTGTCCTTTTGATCGCCTATGTCTCCC
The DNA here is from genome assembly GCA_007131755.1 of Myxococcales bacterium. GTDB lineage: Bacteria > Myxococcota_A > Bradymonadia > Bradymonadales > Bradymonadaceae > SLJM01. The sequence continues at coordinate 1,370 of SLPW01000528.1, forward strand.
GAGGGGGTTCGATGGCTCGTCCCGTCAATCTCAATTGATCTAAATCGCATGGCGTCATATGGGCAAAGCCTTTGGCTACCCCACGTCCACTATCGCCTCCCCCCCTATATCTCCAAAGCGAAGGTACAACGCGGGTACGACGAACATATTGAGCACCGTCGACGAAATGAGTCCAAAGAGGATTACCATCGCCATCGGGGCTTGAATTTCGCCTCCCGGTTGGCCGGCCTGCATGGCCAGGGGCAACAGGCCCAATCCGCTGGCGAGAGCAGTCATTAAGATCGGGGACAGCCGTTCCATCGCCCCCCGGCGTACCGCCTCGAATCGCTCGGCGACACCCTCTTGTTCGTGGAGATGGCGGATATGGGAGATCAAGAGAAGGCCATTTCGGGTTGCAATCCCGAAGAGGGTGATAAAGCCAATCAGTGAGGCCAGCGACATCACGCCGTCGAGAACGAAAATTCCCACCACCCCACCGATCAATGCCAGGGGGAGATTGACCATCACCAGCAGCGCGTCGCGCAGGGAATTGAGGGCCACGTAAAACAATAAGAAAATCCCCAGAATCGCCAGCAATGTCAGTGCGCTCAGAGTACGCGAAGCCTCTGTGGCGCGCTGGAATTGACCGCCGTACTGGACGTGATAGCCGCTGGGAAAGTCGACTTCGTCGTCGACACGCTCCTGGATCGCGTCGACGACGCCCACCAGATCGGCGCCGCTGACGTTGCAGGAGACGGTGATCTTTCGCCGCGCATTCTCACGACTGATGCTGTTGGGACGCCGATCGCGACGTATCTGTGCCACCGCATGTAGTGGCACATGAACGCCATCGGGAGTCGTGATCAGCGTCTGACGGATGGCCTCTACACTGCCGCGAACTTCGTCATCGTAACGCACGAGCAGATCGTAACTTCGCTGCTTCTCCAGGATCCGATCCGTCACATGACCCAGATAGGCAGTCTCGATGGCAGCGTTGACCTCGGCCACGCGCAGCCCGTAATCGGCCAGGGCCTCCCGGTCCAGATCGATCATCAAGAAGGGGACATCCGTCTGTTGCTCGACGTTGAGATCGACGACGCCGTCGACGTCGGCGATCGCCCCCTCTACCAATGCGGCGAGGCGGCGCAACTCGTAGAGATCGTCGCCGAAGATATTGATCGCCACGCTGGAGCGGGTGCCGGTGAGCATATGATCGATTCGATGGCCCAGGGGCTGTTCGATGGAAATATCGACGCCCGGGACCTCGGCGAGGCCCTCGCGCAAGGCGGCGACCAACTCGTCGTGGCTGCGTCCATCTTCGGTAAGCATCACGTCGATCTCACTGCTGTTGACCCCCATGGCGTGTTCGTCCCTTTCAGCCCTTCCTGTGCGCCTTGAGGTACTCCGCACCTCCGGATGGCGATGGAGAACCTCTTCAACCCATCTGCCCAACTCGTCTGAGGTCTCCAGCGACGTCCCGGGCAAGGCGTTGGCGCTGATGGTCAACGACCCCTCATTGAACTCCGGCAAGAATGACTGACCGGCTTTCGTCAGCCCCCAACCGGCGACGGCGACGCCGATCAGCGACAGAGCACCGATCACCTTCCAGTGAGGCAGCGTTAGCTTTAACGCCGGTTCGTAGCTTCGTTTCAGCCAGCGCACGATATGGCCGTCACCACCCACCTGCGAATCTGTCGACGAGGTGAGAAGGTAGTGACACAACACGGGCGTCACCGTCAGAGCGACGAGGAGCGAGGCGAGGACGGAGACGATGAAGGCGATGCCCAGCGGCTCGAGCAAACGTCCTTCGACGCCGGACAAAAAGAGAAGCGGAAGAAAGACCAGAAAGACGACCAGATTTCCGTACAAAAGAGGAGAAATCACCTCTCGGGTCGCCTCGAAGATGACCGTCGTGGCGGGCCGCCTCTCTTGCACAGCCAAGCTCTGGTTGAGGTGCAGCCGCCGCACCACGTTTTCGACGACGACGATGGCGTCGTCGACGAGCACTCCCACGGCAATTGCCATACCGCCCAGGGTCATGGTGTTGATCGTTCCCCCCATGGTCTGCAGGACCACCAGCGCCACCAGCAGCGACAGCGGAATTACGCTAGCAGTCACGAATGTAGCTCGCGGATTCGCCAAGAAGATCAGGATGATCACCACCACCAGAAGCGATCCGTCGCGCAGGGCTCGAACCACATTGGCGACGGCCACCTCGATAAAATCGGCCTGCCGAAAGAGATTGCGCTCCACTTCCATGGGCGCCGGCAAAGCCCGGTCGATCTCTTCGAACACTTCGTCGAGCTGGCGCGTCAACTCCAGGGTATTGGCGTCGGGCTGCTTGTGCACCGCCAGAATCACCGCCTCTTGTCCGTTGAGCGAGCCGGCCCCGCGGCTCAACGCCGCGCCCACCTCCACGTGGCCGATATCGCCGATCCGAATCGGAATCCCGTCGCGCATCTGCACCAGGGCTTCCTCGAGATCGGAGGGGCGCTCCACCCGTCCCAATCCATAGATGAGATATTCGCGGCCTGCGTCGTCGTAGAATCCGGCGGAGATATTTTCATTGGTCTGCTTTAGGGCCTCGAGGACCTCGTCGACGGCGAGCCCGTATGCCACCATCCGCTCCGGAGACAAGACGACCTGATATTGTTTGATCCCTCCCCCCATGACCACGACCTGGGAGACGCCGGGAACGGAGGTGATCCGCTGTTGGATGAGCCAATCGGCTTCGCTTCGCAATTGTAGCGGGCTGTGTTCTTCGGATCTGAGCGCTACAAACAGAACCTCTCCCATCACCGATGAGATGGGTCCCATGACCGGCGCAGGCACCTCGGCGGGAAGCTCCGAGGCGACGACCTGGAGTTGCTCGGCCACGGTCTGACGAGCCTGGCGCAGATCCGTATCCCAGTCGAATTCCACGACAATCAGCGTATTTCCGATGCCCGTATCGGAGCGTACCCGCCGCACTCCGGTGGCCGAATTGAGCGCCGACTCCAGGGGAATGGTAATCTGGCTTTCCACCTCCTGCGGCGCCATTCCGTGAGTTTCGGCGACCACGTTGACCGTGGGGGCTGCCAGATCGGGAAAGACGTCCACCGGCATCTGCTGAGCCTGCCACAGACCCCACCCCAGGAAGGCCAGGGCCGCGACGAGAACGACCAATCGGTGGTTCAGCGACCATTTCGTGAGTGCCTCGAGCATTTCATGCCTCAATGAGAGTGGCCGTGGCCGATCTCGCCGGTGGCGGCGCCAGCCAGTCGAACGTAATAGGCTCCTCGGCTGACCACGATCTCGCCTTCTTCCAGCCCACCTTTGATCTCGGTGTACTCGCCATCGCTGATCCCGAGTTCGACGACACGACGCTCAAAGGAATCGTCACCGGTGGGGACGAAGACCACGTCCAGCCCCTCTTCTTCGAGAATTGCCGTGTTGGGAATGGCCAACACAGCCCGGATCTCTTCTCCGTAGAGATGCGCCCGAAAGGTGGAGCCGATGCGAAGCTGCTCGGGAAGTTCTTCCATCTCCATAATCAGCGTCGTGGTCCGCGTGGCGGGATCGACGAACTCGCCGAGACTGACGAGGCGGCTGTTGGCGCCCAATTCCAGATCGACGATCTCGGAGCGGCCAGCGGAAAACCACAGCCCCCGA
>SLPW01000353.1 GCA_007131755.1 Myxococcales bacterium
AATGCCATCGCTCCCACGATGATCACCACCACCGACCCGAAGATGAACATCAGGGGAAACAAAATCTTGACCGCTGCCTGACTGGCGGCCTTTTCAATCCTCTGGGTGCGTTTGTTGCGGATGGTATCGATCTGAATCTCCAGCACCTGGGCCAGCGGCGTTCCCCGCTCCTCGGACTGGATGATCGCTCCCACCATGGTGTCCAGATAATCCGATTGGACCCGCTCACACAGATTCAACAGCGCATCCGTACGGGCTGTCCCCACCCGCATCTCCTGTAACACCACCCCCAACTCCTGGATGATGGGATCGTCCGGATCTTGCTCCTGTCCACGCACCACCACTCGATCCACGGCGGTCATGAAGTCCAGACCGGCTCGCATCGACAGCACCAGCAAATCCACCGTATAGGGAAGGCGGCGATCGATTTCGATCAAGCGCTGTGTGATCGCACCGTTGAGCTGAATATAGGGAAGCGACGTCGACAGCACTCCCGCCAAAATCGCCAGGCCCACATTCGGAAGACCCGAGACGGCGGTGCTAAACACCAGGACGAATAGCGTCGACCCCAGCGCCACCACACAACAGAGCCCTAAGAACTCATTTGGCGTAAACGCCCCCATAAATCCCGATCGCATCAACTTGTCGCGCAGGGTAGAGCGGACTTTGCTCATATTCAGCCCCGGAAGATCGGGGACGTTGCGTGCATAATGAGCGAATAACTTCACCAGCGGCAAAATCATGGCATAGAAGGCGTCCTCTTCTTTGAGACGCTCTCTCTTCGTGAGCCGATAGCCGAAGATCTCGTCTTCCTCGAGCTTCTCGGGAACGAATCCCCACACCAACAGGGCAAAGGAGACGAAAATCGTCACCAGGCCCAAAAAGAGTAGTATTCCCGGGTCCATCTATTTCCACCTCTGGTCAGCCCACGTCATTGGCAAGGCCCGCTTCTGTATTTCTCTATGCTCATACATCGATCTGCATCACCTTCAAGATCATCAATACCCCGATGATGTTCAAAATTGCCGCCACCCCGAGGATCAAATATCCAATGATCTCCTCGAATAAGGGCTGGATCAGTTCTGGTTCCAGCATATAAAAGCCCACCAGCACCACTCCGGGCATCACTCCCATCACCCAGGCCTGGGCCCTTCCCTGTGCCGTCTGGGTATCGATCACCCGCTCCAGGCGATAACTCTCACGCACCGTGGAGGCGATCTCCTCCAGAATCACCGGGATATTTCCTCCCACCGTCCTCCCGATGACCAGAGCCGAAATCGCCAACTCCAGATTTCGCGCCGGAACCCGCCTCCTCAAATTGATCAGAGCCTGATCCAGCGGCGTTCCCAGACGATATTCCTTGAGTAGGACCTGGAACTCCTGCTCGATGGGCGGTCCCATGGCATTGCACACGTCCTGTACCGCCTCCGGAAGCGACGGATTGGCCTTAAAACTATTGGCCATATATACCATCGCCTCTTCCACCTGCTCATCGATGCGCTCCAGGCGCTTTCTCCACCGACTGCTCAGGTAGAAACGGGGCAGCACGATCCCCAGCAAAAATCCAAACATCGCCCCCGGCACCCCCATAAACAGGGCCATCATGATCGTCAAAAACCCCAAAAACCCCATATGATAGACCACGAACTCCTGTGGCGAGATGGGAAGGAACAAGCGGTGCAACTCCTTTCCCACCACACGCTCGTACATGCTGCGCCGCGATGCCAGGCGGTTACCGATCCAATCCCCACCGGCCCAGATCAGCAAAAATCCGGACACGAAAAACAGGAACAGCGCTAGCCACAAATATGCCACGGTCGTTTCCCTTCCATGAAAGTCATCCTCCGAACCCCCGCCAGGCACCGCAGCCATATCTCCACGCGCAACCATCGCGTCGTCACCACGGCGCTCACCGACCCGATTGTAATCCGGCAGCACAAAATGCGCAAACCAACGCCCCCCGTCCTCTGATGTCCCTTGGAGTTACGCCAGTCACGACCTCGGGATTCTTCGCCTCCATCGCTGCTGTGCATATCCGACGTCCAATCCCCGTCCGCTGAGCTCCGCTTCAAAAGAAATCGTCTTCCGACGCCAATCCCATCACCAAGAATTCGTTGAGGAAACTGGGCAGATACCCCGTGGCTCGATGATATCCGTGGACCTTGCCGTCCTCGTCGGTCCTCGTCTGTCGAAAGCGGTAGATGTCCTCAATCTCGACAAACCCGTCATCGTGGTTCAGCCCCACCACCTCCGAGATATAGGAGATGCGGCGACTTCCGTCGCTATACCGGGTCTGCTGGACGATGACGTCCACCGAATTGGCGATCTGTTCGCGGATCGCCCGCGTGGGAAGCTCCATCCCGCTCATCAACACCAGCGTCTCCAGTCGGGCAATCGCCTCCACCGGACTATTCGAGTGCACCGTCGTCATCGATCCGTCGTGTCCGGTGTTCATCGCCTGCAGCATATCCAGGGCCTCCCCCCCGCGACACTCCCCGACCACGATTCGATCCGGCCTCATACGCAGCGCATTCTTGACCAACTCCCGAATCCCGATCTCTCCTTCTCCCTCCAGGTTCGGCGGCTTCGTCTCCAGACTGATCACGTGCTGCTGATAGATTTGCAGCTCCGCGGCGTCCTCGATGGTCACCACCCTCTCCGTGGGACCGATGAAGCTCGACAGGATATTGAGCAACGTCGTCTTTCCCGAGCCCGTGCCCCCGGAGATGACGATATTCTTTTTGGCACGGACCGCCCGGGCCAAGAGCTTTGCCATATCCTCCGTCAGACTTCCGAAGTTGATCAGATCGTCGATCTGGAGTCGATCGTCGGGGAATTTCCGGATCGTCAGGCAGGGATCTTTTAGCGCCAGCGGTGGAATGACGGCGTTGACACGGGAGCCGTCGGCCAATCGTGTATCTACCAGAGGGGTCGACTCGTCGATGCGGCGCCCCCGGGGAATCACGATCCGCTCGATGACCGTCATCATCGCTTTTTCGTCGTTGAAAAACCGATCCGTAAGAACGATCTCGCCGTCCAATTCGCAATAGATGTGGTCCCGGTCGACGACCATGATCTCCGAGACCCCCTTGTGCTTGACCAGATCCTCGATGGGTCCCAGACCACAGACCTCGTCCATCAACTCCTTGAAGACCTCCTCCGGCGTATAGGGCGGCGGAATCTCGTGGTGGCGCTGCTTCAACAAATCCTTGAGCTTGCCCGACACCTGACGGACCACCCGCGGAGAGCTGTAGTCCGTGATCTGAAAACTGTGCAGGTCCAAACGCTCCTTTAATTCGTCGTGCAACTCCGACTTGAACTCCACCAACGCCTGGCGAGTCTTGCGATCGTGGATCACCACCTCTTCGGCCACCAGATTGACCCGAGGCTCCTCATAATCCATCTTCGGGGCCAGATCTCCAAGCAACTCCTGAACGTTATCCCAATCCTTCGACGTCGGCGGCGGCTGTCGATTCGCCGGCGGTGCCGACGTCTGCAGCGCCGCCTGTGCCCCTCGATGATGTGCCGGCATCTGGCCTGTCGCGCCGCCGGGAGGCCTTCTCCCGGGCGCACCACCTGCCCGATGCCCCTGGGAAGGCCCCCGACTTTGTGGTTGTCCGTTGGAGCGGTAACCGGCGCCGGGGTTTGCCCCCATCGCCCCCTGTGCGCCGGACGGCTCAATACAGAAGCGATAGGGCTCGATGGCGGCAAATTCTCCCAGCCTCAACTCCCGCACCCTGTCGATGCGCTCTCCGTTGACGAAGACCCCATTTGCCGATTGGTTCACCAACAAGATCCGGTCACGCATCACTTTGATGATCGCATGGCGTCGACTGACGGTCTTGCTGCTCAAGACGATATCGTTGTCCTGACTGCGGCCGATGGAAACCTCCATCACCGGCTGCTCAAGGGGAAATAAGTACTCCTGACCCCGATTGTCGAGAACACGAATTCGCTTCATCGTCTCGCCTCAACTCCCATTCATCGGCTGTTGGCGTCCTCCAGGTCCGGCAGGTCGGCGGGCCGGGCGCCGGAGTCCAACAGGTCCTGAAAGACTCCTTGAACCATCGTGCGGTGGTGATCCGTTCCCGGTTCATACACCCTGGGAGTGATAAACATCGCGTTGTTCAGATCCTCGCTGATAAAATTGCGCTGCTTGAACGCCCATCCCAGAATCGGGATCTGAGCCAACCCGTAAAATCCTCCCTCCGTCGACGACTCCTCCACGCTGTCCTGAGCGCTGACCAACACCGACTGACCTTCTTGCATATTGACGGTGCTGGCAATCTCGGTGGTGCGAAACCCGGGAATATCTCCCTCTCCAAGCGAGAAATCGACCTCTCGATACCGCATGTCCAACTCCAACTTCACCCGGTTTTCGAAATCCAAAATGGGCCGCATCGTCAGCTCCAGCCCAAAAGGGTGTTCCTCCGTTCCCGTCGTCTGTGCGGTGACGAATGGAATCAGGATGCTTCCCCCTGCCAGATAGTCGACCTGGGTACCCGCTTCCGTGACCAGCGTCGCATGCTGGATGGTCTTGATCATCCCCTGCTCGGCGAGGAAATCGAGGGCGAAGTTCAGATTGCCCACAATCGACGAATAACTCGTCAATCCCTCGCCACCGGTCAGCGCCATCGGTCGCGGCGGCAGCACCCCTTCGTCGCCGGGCAACACGCCGGGTCCCAACTCGTCACGATCGTAATACAGCGGCACGTCTCCCGTGCCTCCCGTGAAATTTCCGCCGATGAACTGATTCCACTTCACGCCCAGATTGTCTGCGCTCGTCGTCGCCAACTGGATAAAATATACGTCCAGAGCCACCATCCTCGCCCCCTCTACGAAGGCCTCGCGATAGGTGGCGAAATTCAACACCTGATCGGGATATAGCTCCACCAGGCGATCGATCTTGCGCTGGTGTACCTGACTGGCCACCTCTCCTTCGATCAGCACTCTTCCCTTGACGACTCGGATGTCTACTCCGGCCCTCTCTCCCAG
>SLPW01000170.1 GCA_007131755.1 Myxococcales bacterium
GACTGCCGATAGACGATATGCTGTGTCGCGTGCGCATCCGCCGATGCTCGGCCCACGTACAAAAATGGGCCACCTCCTGGGATAATGGTTTCGTGGTCCGGAATGGCCGGCCACAGCATTTGGAACCCAGTGGAGGTGACCCAATGAAAAAGTATAAGCTCAAGCAAGACGCGATCGCAATCAACAAGAAGGTCTGGATGGGAATCGACGCCCACAAAGAGACGCTGCATATCACCATTGTCGACTACGAAGAGGTTCTCTTTCAGACGACGGTTCCGCACGGTCGTTCACACGTCGAGGCATTGATCAAGCGACTACCCCATTGCGAGATCGTGGCGGTATACGAGTCGGGCCCGACAGGTTATCGACTGTTGCACTGGCTCAAAGAGCTGGGCTGTCGCGCCTTTATCACCCCGGTATCGAAGGTTCCGGAATCCAAGGGCGGAAAGCGAATCAAGACGGATCGACGTGACAGCCAGGAGCTGGCGGAGTTTGCCCGTGCCGATCTCCTCGATGAGGTCTTCGATCTGGGAGAGGAACACTACTTTCAGCGCGAATTGACACGCACACGTCAACAATTGGTCGATAAGCGCTCGAAGACCTGCAACCAGATCAAATCGAAGCTGCTCTATCACGGAGTAGAAGTTCCCAAGGACCTGAAGCAAAACTGGTCGAACAAGTATCTGGACTGGCTGGCCAGTGGTCCGAGCGGAGATGCCCATCTGGATCTGGCGTTGGAGCTTCTCGTGGAGATACACCGCGAGCTGACAGCGAAGATCAAGCGTTTGACCAATGAAATCGAAGAGCTCGCCAAGACCGAGAAATTTAGTGACGACGTAGAGATCATTACCAGTACGCCGCAGATCGGAGTGCTGACGGCGATGATCTTCTTACTCGAGCTCGGAGATATCAGCCGATTTGAACGAGCCGAGGAGTTCTCGAGCTTCCTTGGTCTGATCCCTGGAGAGTGGTCAAGCGGAGAGCGCACGAGGAAGGGCTCCAGGGTACGATGGGGCAACAAACGAGTGCGAAGCGCGCTGGTCGAGGCGGCCTGGAGGGTCAAAGGGAAAGATCCGAAGCTCAATAAGATATACGAACGGATCAAATACCGTCGCGGAAGCGGGCGGGCGATTGTGGCGGTGGCAAGGAGACTGGCGTTGGCGTTGCGGGCAATGCTCAGAGAGCGTGAGAAGTACGCCTATCCCGGCACCAAGCCTGAACACGAAAACGCGCAAAAACGCTGACGATGACGAACGCATCAAGCCAACTGATCTGAACCCCAGGAGAGATGGAACGGACTGATCACCAGTGACGAATCGAGTTTCGAGGTAACGAGCATTTGGCCGTGCTCGTGAAGGTCGACCGTGCGTCCCCGCGGTGTTTGTCGACAGACAATTCACCACCGATAGATTACGGCGTCCTGCTTTTCGAATAACTCATCCTGTGCGCACCCACCAAAGTGACCACGAATAGGAGCTTGAGTAAAGCCCTCGTTAACCGACGAAGTCGTGGAGTTGCTGGACATCGACGAGCCATCAAAAGGAGGTGATCTGGACAGGATAGTGCCGAACTGAAAATAAATCCCAGGGGGTTGACGACACACATAGGAGCGGGGACGCTATCGTCTCCGGGCCTCGGCAGACTACGCCTCGGCAGCCACAACAACCCCGTACCGTCGGCTTCGGTTGCCTTTGCGCGTGCTTGTTGTCTACGCGCCGCGCCGCGCTTTCCAGCGGCGCCTTTGGTCACCCCATCTGAAGGCGCGCCGTTCCGCGCCGAGGGTGGGGGTTCGCTCTCCCAACTGCCCCGGCCTACCCGACGCTCCTCACCCGGCCCTCCCTGCGCTCAGACCGGACCCCTCCTCCAATCCCCTCCTCATTCACAGTCCGCCCGACACTGCTCGATACTCTCGAAGGGATGCCAGGAGACGACCTCCCTGCGGCATTCGTGACACTTGTCGTCAACGTACTCGTCACAGACGGTCTCGCAGCTCAGCGGTCCTTCGGGAGAGTGACACTGACCGCGCTCGTGGTCATAGTATGCGCGATCGCTCGTATAAGTGATTTCCCCTTCGTAGTAGTACCAGTCCGGAGGCTCCGCATTACATCGCGGATCGTCTGACCATGCGCCACAGGAGGTGATCATGCTCAACATCACGGTGAATGCCGATAGTCCCACCACGACGACGAGCCCACGCCAAAATCCCGGGGATGGATTCCACGCGAAAACGCTCCGCTCCGCTCGACCATCGATGAAACTCATTCACAGACCTCTCGACACTCCTCGATACTTTCAAAGGGTTTCCAGGCGATCAGTTCTGCGTAGCATTGGTGACACTTCTCCTCGGAGAGTTCAAAGCAAATGTCCGCACAAGATACATGCATTGGCTGACGACATTCGCCCCGTTCGCCATCGTAATGTGCGCGTCCTTGAGGTGGTATTCCCCACACCTGGTACTCCCAATACCACTCCGGCGGTTCTACATAGCATCTTGGGTCTTCCGGGGGGGAACCACATCCGGCGCATAGCAGCACCACAGAACCGACAGCAGCCAGAGACAAGGCTCTAATGAGACACTTCGATCGGTCTGCCCCCTCAGACGGTTTCGAAACAAACGAGAGCGCCACCGACTTCATTGTGATATTACCTCTAGGATCGCAGCCTCGGCATCGATGATGTGGCCAGGTGGAGCATCATCATCATCTTTGTCGGGACACCACTCGACTCCCTGCCTTGTGGACGCTGAGTCCAGCAATATTTCTCGAACTCGTCGTCCATCACCTCGAAGACTGTCGTCAACCGACATCATCAGTGCAGCGACGCCGGAAACTAGTGGTGCGGCAAAAGATGTCCCAGAGATATTTCCGCATACGTATGGTCGATCATCTTCGCACTCCCACCACGGAAACTCCTCTTCCCAGGTCTGATCTTGGACGAAATACGGCGGTGTCAGCACACGCCATGCGTCTCCCGGCGCGTAGATGTCGACAGAGTCCGCCCCGTAGTTCGACGAGTCGGCTCGTCGTGTTGGCGATTCGACGCTCCCTACGACCAACATACTATCTTGAAATTCTTCGGTTGCTTGCATTGGCTGATAGGGAAGGCGAAGCACCTCCGGGTCGTCCACATCGTAAGACTCGTTGCCTGCGGACAATACGACGAGCATGTCCGTGGGTTCATCGAGCATATTCTCGTACGCTCTCACTGCCTCTTCGAACCCATCGGCGAGTGCGACTGCGGGGATTCCCTTGACAAAGTTACGGGCTTCGCGATTGCCGCACTTTTCATCGTCGATGGCATCTGATTCGAGTGTAAATCCCATGCTGATGTTGAGGACGTCTACGCCGCGAGCATCTGCGAAGCGAATCGCGTATTCCAGTGCCTCATGCGGCACGGCGTCGACAGGCTCGAATTGTTCCGGATCATCTTCTAATTCACCCGGATTGAACGCAAACACCCTGCCACGTATCGGGAGTATCGACACCCTCCACGAAGCGCCGGCAATACCAAAAGGCTCCCCATCTTCGTCTACGTTCATCCCTTCGGATCCGACAATACTTGCCACGCGGGTTCCATGTGATGTCGGATCCCGTGGGTCATTCCTGTTGCCGAGCGCATCCCATCCCACCAATTCATCGATGAACAACCCGTCTCCGATCTCATTCGTTCGCGGATCCTGGAGGCTCTCCGTCCACACGTCGCTCATCAGAATATCCATCGGCGTCGGAGGCGCGCCGTCGATCCAGAGAGCCTCGTTCTCCTCACATTCCAGATCGCGAAAGGTGATCATGCCATTCCCAGCCTCCAGACCGAGGGCCTCGTCCGCTGGTGGATCGCAGTCGAAGTCCTCGATATTCGGCTCTCCATCGCCGTCGGTATCAAATAGTCCCCGCGGAAGATTCTCCTGATTTAGTTTGACGTTGCGGTAGATGTCGGGATGAGTCAGATCGAGTCCACTGTCGAATACACCGACCGTGACGTGGTGGGAGCCCACAAATCCGCGCGGATGGTGTTCGCTCGCCAGCTCCCATGCCTCCGGGAGGTTGACCATTTCGTAATTTTCGGGCGCGGGCTCAATCTCATCCGGAACCAACTGATCCCGTCCCAGGTTGATGCCAGGCATGATGGCGATTATGTCGTCGCGAAATTGATCGTAGTATTCGAATGCCTCCTCGAAGTTGATCGACGCCGGGAGTTTGACCCGATACCACTGGCTTCCCGGCAGGTTTAGAATCACCCAGGCGTCGATCTCGTCGTTGAGCTCGTCGATCCGGTCGCGGTCGACGTGGTCGTGGAAAACGAGGGTCAATTGGTCTGCGTAGACGCCGGGCTCATGAGGTAAAGGATTGACCTGCCACTCCTCGGCCGGCAGCGTGGGCTTGACCTTCCATCCCCGTGCGGCGCGCGCCGTGTCGCTCCCCTGTCCCTGCCCCTGCCCGCCGCCGGCGGGCGCCACGACGCGATCGTCGAAGTCCAGCAGACCTCGCACGCCGGTGAGTTCGTTTTCTTCGATTTCGAAGAGTCCATCCTCGTGATGATTGATCTTCCACCCCGTCTGCTGCCAACTCGGAAGGGCCGGCGTACCCGGCTCCAACTCTTCGGTGGTTCCGTCCTCGAGGTGGACGTAGACGGCGGTCGGAAAGATGCGAATCTGTTCGACGTAGCCGATGGGCACCTGAAATTGAGCGACGAGAATCTCGCGCTCCGGGCGATTGAACATCAAGATGTCGCGGTCCTGAGTATCCAGCACCACCGGACGTGACTTGCTGTCCGGTTCATTTCGGTGGATGGCCTCGACGCGCTCGTAGTGGACCTCAAGGCTCTCGATATCGACTCCCTTCCCGTCGAGTTCAGAGTCGATGCTCTGGATGGTGAGCACGATGCCGCCGATCTCGCCGGGGACGGGATCGTCACAACCGGCCATGACAAAGAGACAGGCGGCGAGTACACCGACGAGCGCGGCGGGTAGTCTCCCCGTCCGTCTCAGTTGACGA
>SLPW01000439.1 GCA_007131755.1 Myxococcales bacterium
CCCCCGGGCGTCTGAAATCACCGACTACCGTGACCATCGACCCCACCAGGGAGGGTGAAGTTGGGTGCCATCAAAGGATCTCTGTCGTATAAGATTTTCCACGTCCAGGGCGACCTGCAGGACGACTGGAAGGAGCGCTACGTCGAGCGCATTCAGGCCAACGCTTTCACACCGCTGACGCCGGATCACGACGACGGCATCTCCGAGGGATGGGTCCCCATCGACCGCCCCTTACAGCTCGAATTCGACCTGTACAGCGTGCTCTTCGATCACTTCATCAACCTCGGCTTTCGCCAGGACCGCTACTCCATTCCCAAGGCCCTGCTCAAGGCTCACGTCGCCGAAGCAGAGCGGGAGTATATGCGCGAAAACGACAAAAAAGAGCTCAGCAAATTCGAGCGCGATGATATCAAGACCATTGTGGAGCTGGAGCTTCGCGAAAAGCAGCTGCCGAAGATGCGCGTCATCGATATAAGCTGGGATATCCGAAGCGGGCGTGTACGTTTTTGGAGTCAGACCAACAAGCTTTGCGAGACCTTTCAGGGATATTTCGAGGACACCTTCGGATTGAAGGTGCTTCCCGCAAATCCCTATATCAACGCCGTGCAACTGGGATTGACCAACGACCAGGTGGAGGCGTTGGCCGACGTGGAGGCCTCCAACTTCGTAGAGGGACTACAACGATGAATCTGGCAGACCTGATCGAAACCCGCCGTTTTCTGGGAAGTGAATTCATGATGTGGCTGTGGTTTAAGTCCGAGACCCACGACGGCTTCATGGAAGTCGACGGCCACGGCCCGGTGGAGGTGGTCTACGACGACCGCCTCGTCCTCGAGGCCTACCTCGCCGAGACGGAGCGAAACACCCTCAAGGGCGGCTCGCCGGCCTACTCCGCGGAGGCGAAGGTCGCCCTGCAGCACGGCAAACGGGTCTCCCGCGCCAAGCTGCGGGTCATCAAGGACGGCCGGGAGTGGACCTTTGCCTTCAAAGCCGAGGGGATGGACTTTTCCTCCGTCAAAATTCCTTCCGTATTGAGCAAGGAGGAAGAGGAGAAATTCTATGAGCGCATGTATCTCCTCGAAGAACTCGAGGAGATCGTCGATGCCCTCTATGCCGAATTTCTGTCCATCCGCCTCGACGACGAATTGTGGCACCACCGGATGGTGCCGGCCATGAGGAAATGGGTGGCCACCGACGAGCCCGTCGATCTGTCCTGGTACCCCGATCTCCAGGGGCAGGCCGTGGCCGACGAAAACGTCGCCGACGAGGAAGCCGCCGACGAGGAAGTCGCCGAGGCTCCCGCATAGACGAAGGGCCACCAATGGCAGAATGTTGATGATGGATTGTTGGCTTCGCAGCTCGCTCAAAACTTCCCTCCGGGCACGCTAACTGCGCGTAGCCCGAGGCTACGGGACCCCATACCCAACAATACCCAACACCCATCACCTAATACCCGCCGTTACACACCATGAGCTTTTTCGAAGCCATCATTCTTGGGATCGTTCAGGGACTGACGGAATTTCTTCCCATCAGCTCCTCGGGACATCTGATGCTGGGAGAACAATTCTTCGGCATCGAAGAACCGGATCTCTTCTTCAACGTCGTCGTCCACGTGGGCACCCTGATCGCGGTGACCCTCTTTTACCGAAAGGATATCTTCGACGCCGTCACCGGCATCTGGGAGGCGACGTTGACGGGGCTGCGGGAGCGCTCGGTGGAGGCATTTCGCCGCACCGACGGGGCGCGCCTGGGCGTACTTTTGGTGCTGGGCTCCATCCCCACGGCGATCATCGGTCTTCTGCTCCACGGACCGCTGTCGGTTGGCGGCGGCGAGGGGGTCAACCTGGTGGTGGTGATCTGCTCGTTGCTCATCGTCAACGGCTTTATCCTGTGGACTGCGCGCTATGCCGACGACGACAAGATCGAGGAGCGAGGCGGAAAATGGACGCTGTGGAATATCACTCCCATGGTGGCCATCCTCATCGGCGTCGCCCAGGGCCTCGCCGTGCTCCCCGGCTTTTCTCGCTCAGGACTGACCATTATTGCCGCCTTATGGCTGAGTGTCTACCGGGTGGAATCAGCCCGGTTTTCCTTTCTGTTGTCCATCCCCGCCGTCGCCGGAGCCACGGTCCTCGAGATCCTGACCGGTGACGACGCCGCCCGCATCATCACCTCCGGAACCTCCTCTGACTACGCAGCCTACACGCTGGCCGGCATCATCGCCGGTGTCATCGGCTACGCCAGCATCCTTGTCCTGGTCAAAATGCTCAGAAAAGCCCAATTCTGGCACTTCGCCTGGTATTGCTGGGCCGTCGGCATCGGAGGTTTGCTCATGCTGTGGCTATGGTGACGGCTCGCATTGGCAAATGACATTTCTGTCCAGACCCATTATCTTCGCCTCGCTATCATCATCATTTTACTCGATACGAGGAGAAGGAAGTATGCGAATCCTGAGCATTTTGACCGCCCTTGGCCTGATCTGTTTTTCCGTCGCCTGTTCCAGCTCAGACACGGTGGACACCGACGCTCCCCCCGCCGAGATGCCCATGGAGCTCGACGAAGAGCCTGTGGAGGAGGCTGAGGAAGCCGAGGAAACTGAGGAAGCTGAAGAAGCCGCCGCAGATGAAGAAGGGGACGAGCTCGATCTGAGCGAGCTTATCGACCAGCAGATCGCAGCCTGCAACGAATTGGTATGCGATCGTCCCTTCGAATGCATCGAAAAAGCCGGTGACGAAGAGGCCGCCCCAGACTTTACCGCCGAGCAATGTTCCGAGATCTACTGCGACATCAACCGCGAAGCCCTGGAGGTGATGGATCACACGGAGAGCCTGCAGACTTGCCTGAAAAAGGACGCCCAACTCACCGAATGTCTCCAGCCCCTTTCCTGTGACGACATGCTCGCCTTCGTCAATCCCGCTGCCGACTCGGGCGACACCTGCGCAGAGGAAATCACCGCTCAGGAAGAAGCATGCGCCCCCTACTGGGCCCAGGCCGAAGAGCTGCGCATGGAGCGCATGAGCCAGTAAGAAAGTCCGGGGGACGGATACGCTGATACGCTATCGTCTCCGTCCCCCACACCTCACAGCAATACGATTCCCACCGACAGAAACAGCCCGATGGCACACAAGACGATCGCCGTCGTGGACACAACGCCCGGACTCGCCTCCCGGGCGTGAATCCCCAGCGCCAGCCCCAGGCCGCTGATCAACACGCCCACGAAGGGACAGCACCACAAAAATAGCCCCATCACTCCCATGATGACGGCGACGATGGCGATATGTCCACTGGAATCGGCGGACGTAGCCTGAACGGAATAGCTATATGTCGGTCTGGAGTGGTTCATGACTCGCTCTCCCTGGTAGGTAGATGACAGGGAATCAGACGGGACGAGGCGCGTAGATATTCAGCACCGTCCGTGTCGAGTCATATCCTACTCTCGGCGATGACACAGTTCTTCGACTCCAATCACGCCTCTTCACCCCGTCTTTCGTCGCTCCACCGTATATCGATGCAGCAAAATGCCTGCGATCATGGCCGGAAGAAAATATAGCGCCGGCTCTACCAGCGCCGCCGAGGCGACCAGCGCCGGACCGGGACAAAACCCGGCCAATCCCCATCCCACGCCGAAGAGAGCAGACCCGATGAGCAGCGACGGCGTAATTTCCTTGATCTTCGGTATATGAAATTCCTTGCCGAATTTCGGACCTTCGCGCCGGCCGGCGAGTTGCAGCGCGGCGGCATATACCACGATCGCTCCGCCCATCACGAAGGCCAGGCTCGGATCCCAGTCGCCGAAGACGTTCAAGAAACTCAGGACCTTCTCAGGCCGGGTCATCTCCGAGATCCCCAGTCCAATGGCGAAGAGAAACCCCGACGCGAGCACCACCAATTGACGAATCACGACAGACCTCCGAAGCCGAAGACGTGATTGGTCACGAATACGGTGGCTACTGCGACGGCCATAAACGTCAGGGTCGCCACGATGGACCGTCCCGACAGTCGGGGAATCCCGCACACTCCGTGGCCGCTGGTGCAACCGCTGCCCAGCCGGGTGCCGAAGCCCACCAATAACCCGGCGACGATCACCAACAGGGGCGACAACTCCAGATTCGTCATCACGAAGTCGCGCTCCACCGAGCCCTGAACGACCAACAGCACCAGCCCGCCCAGGGCCATGCCTCCGATGAACACGGCCTGCCATGCCGGAGGGGCCTCCTCGTCGCCGCGACGGCGAAAGACTCCGTCCAAAATCCCGCTGATTCCGGCGATCCTCCCCTCGAATAACAACATCAGGGCTGCAGCCAGCCCGATCAGCGCGCCGCCGATGGCGGCCGCCACGGGGGTAAATTCAGTGGCGAATTCCGTCATGACTTCCTCCTGCGTACTGCCCGACATCTCCGGTCAAGCCGAAGAGGGAGCGATGCATTCCAGCTCAATTTCGCTCCGTGGGAACGTCGGGCTCCTCTTCGTCTTCCACCTCTTCGCGCGGCTCCGGGCGATCGCGCTCGGCAGCCGTGGCGTCCTGCTCATTGGGATCGCTGAAGGGACTGTGCGAGCCCGGAGGTGGCGAGGCGTAACGGGGCTCGTCGGTGGCACAGGCGGCGACGCCGATGGCGAGGACGAAGAATAATGCGCAGAATGGAGAAAAGAATTTCATCGGCGGCCTCTCAAAGAAAAACTGCGAAACGACGGGACAAATTTCCACGCGCAAAATATGTCCCTTTGCTCCTCGAGTTCAAGCCTGCCCAACAGCGAGCATTCTCGATCACTGGCCTCGGCCTCCATAGTGCTTACTCGTGAAGGAGTCCGCCTCGTTGAGTTGTTCCCCACGGCAATCCAAATCCATCGCCTCCCGGAGTCCATCATGCGCCCCCATCTTCTCGTGGCCACCGACTTTTCCCTGCCCGCCCAGAAGTTGACTCGCAGCCTCGGCCATTTTCAAAACTACGGCGCCGA
>SLPW01000063.1 GCA_007131755.1 Myxococcales bacterium
GCGGTATTCGACGGCCGTCAGATTCGGCGCGTGGGGAAAGGCCGGATTGACGTCGAATCCGCAGGTAGGCACCGAAAATTCGGGCTCGTGGACCGGCACGGGCCACGCACAGGGATGCCCGGCCCCATCGCCGGGCTCCTCGTTGGCGTAGCAGTCCAGCGCCTTGAAGTCGCTGCGGACCATCACCTCCGCGTCGCCACGCTTGAGATGCGTGCGCGAGCGGAACTCGTTCGCCGTGGGATTGCTTATGACCGCATCGGAGACGAGCTCCAGATCCGGCTCCCCCTCTCGTACCAGCGTCGCCTCCACCTGGTGGCCAATTGACTCCGGGTCTTGAAGATCGTCTTCGTCTCCCTCACTCATCCCGAAGAACCCCTCGATGGTCAGCACTCCCAGACTATTATCGGACTCATCGAGCAGATCCAGGACCACCACGTCGGCGTCCGGGTCGGACTCGTATCGGTAGCGTGCAATCTCCGTATGCTCGCCAACCCACTGCGCCGCAGAGACCGTATTGGTCTGGACGTCACCATCACAGTCGTAGTCCACCTCCTCGAGAGGATCCTCGTCTTCTGAGGAACTACAGGAAAAGACAACGCCTGCCGCGAGCCCAAGCACAGAAAAAATAATCAGTATCCGTAGTATTTTCATCAATTTTCGGCCTTTGCCACTTCTGGATGCATACATTTAAACTTTGGCGGCTACCAAGAAAAAAACACCGCGACTGCTGGGCCTGAAGGCCCAACCCTGTCACGGCTAACGGTAGCAGCTTGACCTTATGTCTTCAGTGTCGGTTCCATCTCCGGAGGTGTCAACGCAACAGCCTGTTGCATTTGATGACGGCCCAACGGAGTCGGTGTGGGATAAGCCAGCACCGTCGATTTCAAGACGTTCCGAGACGCCATCACCGACAGCCGGCCCCACGCGAGAAATCATCGTAGTGGATGAACTCGTCCACACACTCCATGCCGGGGGCGCAATCACTATCGTCGTCGCATTCTCGAACGCAGGTGCTGATGAATTGGCCCCACCCATCGATTTCGAAGTGACAGGCATATCCTCCGGGGCAACCCTCGGGATCTCGTCCGCAATATTGGGAACATCTGCCCTGCTCATCGTCGCCCTGGAAACGGCATACGGCATATTCGCCTACGCCGCCACACTCCGATCCCCATTGACAGGGCTCGTCGTACGTCGCCGGCCCCGACCCACGTGGCCAGCACTCCCTTTGTCCGTCGTGGTTGACGTCGTAGCAGCCGTCTCCCTGGCGAGGACAATCGGAGTCGTCCTCGCAGCCTCGCACACAGAAGGGGGCGATCGTTCTGCCTCGGTCATCGAATAGATCCCCGGGCTCCGTGCACCGACTCCCCTCAGCGCAATCCGCATCTTCCTGGCAATAGAGAGTACAATAGCCCTCTTCCATCACCGGTGCCTGATCGACGGAGGGTGACATCGGGGAGTCTTCGATAAGACAGAGGTCGTATTGATAGGGATTGCTCACGGCGCTGGTGCAATCGCCATAATCCTCACAGGACGTGCCGATCTGGTTTTCGCCGGGACGAATGCAGATCCCGTCCCCGCTGCACCCCCACCCGTCGGGGCATTCGACGTCTCCGACGCCGCAGGCGCCGGTGCAGAAATAGTCCGGCTCCTCGGGCCAGACGTTGTCGATGGCACATACCGCCCCTTGTCCCACGCCGCCACAATCGATGGCGTACTCACAGGCATCTCCGTAATCACCGCTCCCGGTACCCTCGAACCAGCACTCCCTTCGTCCGTCCAGGTTGGCGTCGTAGCACCCGTATCCCGGCCGCTCACAATCGTCGTCGGTGGAGCAACTGGGCACGCAGGTATTCGTCACAGCCCCCATATAAGGATGAAAATCACCCACGCCGCCTTTCCACCCAGGCCCCCCCAATAATTCCGGCCGGCGTTGGCTCTCCCGTGATCGCGATAAAAATGACGGGACATAGTCCCCAGGTAAGGGAACCACAGAAAAATGAGAGAAAGACGTTTCCGTAGAAATCCAACACCGTCTCGAGAGAATCGGCGAATTCACAGACCGTAAGAGGCGACTGTGCTCTGGAGTGTCCGCTTCGGTGTGAAGCTTCACAGGTCTGTTGAATCTCGGCGATTTGCTCGAAAAGGTTCTCTTCCATCAACACGGTGAAGATGGACTCCAGCGATGCTTCGTCGAACCAGTCGTCGTGCTGGATGAATTCGTCGCCCCATGATTCGATCTCCTCTTCCCCAACGATGAGCTCGCCTTCCGAGACGGCATGAAGGACCGCTCGTCGGTTGAAATCACGCGGATGAGTGATGATCGAAAATTCCTCGACGTCCCACAGCGGATTGTCCTCGTCCATCTTCGGCAGACTAAATGCGCTGTCCAACTGACCAACGATCATAAATCCGAGGCTCTTCTCTCCGCTTTCGATGATATTGTATTGGTAGAATCGAGACTCCGCGCTCAGCGGCTCCCCTGGCCCGGAGCGATAATATCCCATCTCCGAATGGATATAGACGGCTTCGCCCGACGTGGGTTCGTACGCCATCGTCAACTCCATCCCTCCCGACTCTATCGACCCGCCGGCAGAAAGGGTCATCTCCCCTATTGCCTCCCCATCGGCAGAGCGCGGCGTCAGGACGATTTCTTCCTCGCGACCATCCACAAGAAAGTCCACGTGAGCCACCGCCTGACTTTCGGCCCACTCATTATTCGTCTCGAAGGACCCCTCGAATAAATCCTCACACAGCGGCCCACCATCCTCTTCGACGGCTACGTCGTCTCCTCCACAAGCCATCTGGAGTGACGCGAAGACAGTGATTACAATCGCCCATTTAAAGGCCAAGAGCAGTGCCGAACGACCATAGAACCATTCTCCGGTACCCGTCACCACCGCTGACGGTATGTCTGAGCAGGCATTCCTGCACTACTCCCCCGCAGCCCTCGTGATCACACGAAACTCCCGAATTCCCTCTTCCGCATTGACGCTGACCCGCACCCCCGATCCGCTCGGTAGAATCTCGAACTCGTCCGTCGAGAAGTCGGCAGACCTGGAGCCACCATCAAAGCTCGCCAGGGGATCTGCGACGACCCCATCACTGGCGACCAGCCCGTCGTCGGTGGCGATGATGCCAAGGATCTCCTCGGCACACAGCGCCGTTCCCTCGAGCCTGCCCGTTCCCTCCGGCACCTGGTTGACGTGAATCAGGTAGGAGTCGACCCGGGTTCCGGAGGGGATGACCTCTTCTACCAGCGCCTCTTCGGAGGAATATACGCCGATATCTACGGCGTCGACGGCCAGGTCCTGTCCGAGCTCCACTCCCAATTGCTCGCGCACCACGTGGATGCAGGGATCGGCCTCGGGTGGGCAACTGAGCTCGCCGGCGGCCTGAAGTTCAAAGGTCTCCGGCTCTCCCAGACATAGATCGCCTGTGACCGTCAGCGGCGCCTTCGGGTGGAGATCCGTGAGCGACTCATGGTTGCTCAGACCCTCGAAGGATTCGGCAGCGTCGTCGTCACACAGACAGACCACATTGAAGATGCACCAGGACCGATCGGGATGGCCCGTAATTCCTCCGCAGGCACTCTCCGCTTCGGCTCGCAGATGGGCGGGCAAATCGTCGACGGAAGGCTCCTCTTCGGGATGCCCCTCGATGCTAAAGGTCGTGGTGTCCTCTCCATCGCCGTAGTCGAAGAGCGATTCCTCCTGGGTGATGCGCCAACTGTCGGCGAATTCATTGTAAAACTCGTCGAAGGTAAAGGGCTTTTCGACGATATTGCCATCGCGCGTCTTGAAGTCGTCGCTGGTGATATTGGTGTAATTTCCCCACACCCCCTCGATCTGCCCCAGGCGATATCGAGGCATTATGCCCACCATGTCGAGATAATGCTCGCGCACCGCCACCTCCAGCGCCTCTCCTCCCGGCCAGTCGAAGCGATAAATTCCGCCGCGTCGTTGATGGACGCGAGTTCCCGTCGGAAGAGCCGACATTTCTGCCTGGCTCACACGATGGACGGGCTCTCCGTCGATGAAGAGATGGGGCTCTTCGTCGCGATAGATCGCAAGGCGCACGTCACCGATCTTAAACGCCGCCGCCGTGATCACCGTCACCTGCTGGCATGCCTCCACGTCGTCCAGACAGGAAAGCGACCCCGCCGGCTCGGTGCGAATCTGCACATCAAAGGGCGCTCCCACCGTCGACGTGGACAATATAAACTCACCGGCGGCGTGAAAGGGAAAGGACGAACCATCGTAGGTACGGAGATGGGGCTTTCCGCAGGCATCGGCACAGTCGTTACATTTTCTGCTCCCCGCCTGGCGCACCACGTCAATATCTCCCTCCGTAATGGCCGCCATCTGCCAGGTATTGTCGGGACCGCAGGCAAATCCGGTCCACTGCTGCCCCTGACGTACCGTCACGAGCTCCGAATCGGAGGTCTCTAACTCTTCGGCCAGACAGGCCCGAGCGTGCTCCTCGACGTGATCCATCCAGGTCGGATCGCTATAGGCGGCGCTCAACAACTGTTCCGCCTCGCTTCCGATGATCTCTCCCGCCCCGCTCTGTTCCAGCCATTCGGCGATCTCGGCGGCGTCGCCGATCCGTGCTCCCGACTCGACGGCGTCGAACGTCGCATATGGGGCGTCCTCCATATATAGATAGCCGCCGACTCCGGGATCGACCTCCGTGGGAACGCGGTACTCGATGGCCGTCAGATTCGGAGCCTGGGGAAAGGCGGGATTGACGTCGAATCCACAGGTGGGCACCGAATACTCCGGCTCGAAGACCGGCACCGGCCACGCACAGGGGTGGCCCGCTGCCTCCGAGGGCTCCTCGTTGGCGTAGCACCCCAGGCCCTTGAAGTCGTTTCGGATCATCACCTCCGCATCACCGCGAGTGAGATGGGTGCGCGTGCGAAACTCATTGGCCGCCGGATTGCTGATCACCGCATCGGACACAAGCTCCAGATCGAGCTCTCCCTCCCGTACCATCCGCGCCTTCACCTGATGGCCGATGGACTCCGGAGCGTGAAGTTCTTCCGGATCGGCCTCGCTGAGCCCGAAGAACCCCTCGATGGTCAACACCCCCAGACTATCATCGGAGTCGTCCAATAGATGCAAAACCACCACGTCTGCATCGGGATCGGACTCGTAGCGATACCTCTCAATTTCGGTGTGCTCTCGCACCCACTCGGAGGCCGAGACCGTATTGGTCTGCACGTCGCCGTCACATTCATAGTCGACCGCCTCTTCCTCCTCGGGCCCACTGCAGGAAAAGACCAGGGCTACAGCGAGCGAGAATAGAACCAATACTGCGAAAACACGCGATGTTTTCATCGGTTTTCTACCTTTTATCCTTCAAGGTGAGGACCACAAAGTCCTCCGCTTCGGGGTTGATTCCCTGTGTCATCGACTCCAAGGATTCCTACCGTATCAGTTTTCCAACTCCGTTGGTCAGTTGCGCGATGCTACAAAATGTAGTTCTGCGCCAGGCCGGGATCACAACCCTCGTAGGGGAGTACAGCACTGGACATCCACGTTGCCACAGGACACAGTACCGGCACAATTGCCGTATGCACTTTGACCACCGCCCTACTTGCAGGAGATCTCCCATGACCATCGAACACGGCGGCGACCTCATCGCCGATGTACTCTCAAAGCACGGCATCCCGCGGCTATTTACCCTCTGTGGGGGCCATATCTCGCCAATTCTCACGGGCGCTACGCGGCGAAATATTGACGTTGTCGACGTGCGCGACGAAGTGAGCGCCGTCTTCGCCGCCGACGCCACAGCCCGGCTGACAGGACTTCCCGGAGTAGCTGCCGTCACGGCCGGTCCTGGCGTCACCAATACGGTGACTGCCGTCAAGAATGCACAGATGGCGCAGTCTCCGGTGATCATCTTCGGCGGGGCCTCTCCTACGGTCCTGAAGGGACGCGGTGCCCTTCAGGATATCGACCAATTGAGCCTTATGAAGCCCATCACCAAGTGGGCGGCTTCGCTTTCGCTGGTCAAGGAGCTGCAGCCCGCTGTGGAGCACGCCATCGAGGTCGCCACCGGCGGCGCTCCGGGCCCGGTCTTTCTCGAAGTTCCCGTAGATCTTCTCTACCCGGAAGAGCTGGTTCGTGAGTGGTTCATGACCGAAAGCGGCCTCGAAAACGCTCAAGGGCTGGGTGCAAAAGCCCTGAAGTTTTACCTCAAGGGTCATCTGATGCGGCAGTTTCGAGCTCCCGCAAACCCGCTTCGCTATAACGCGCCGAGCTTTCCGGAGATCAGCAGCGACGATCTGGCGCCATTGGTCGACGAGGTGGCCGACCAATTGATGCACGCCGAACGCCCCGCCCTCGTCATCGGATCTCAGGCGCTGGTCAATTATACCCCCGACGAGGCCACGAGCCTCGCCCACGCCGTCGAGGAGATCGGCATTCCCACCTTCCTCGCCGGCGGCGCCCGCGGTCTTCTGGGGCAGTACAGCGATCTGCAATTTCGCCACAAGCGCTCCAAGGCGCTTCGAAGCAGCGATTTCGCAATCATCGCCGGCTTCCCCTTCGACTTCCGGCTCAAATACGGGCAATGCTTCGGCTCGGACACCACGGTCTGCGCGGCTAATCTGAGCCGCAAGGACCTGACGATGAATCGAAAGCCCGATCTCCCCGTCCCCATGCACCCCGGAAATTTCCTGCGCGAATTGAGCTACCGCATCGGACCCTCTCCGGACCGAAAGCAGTGGTTCGCCTCACTGAAGGAGCGTGAAGACGCCCGGGATGCCCAGATTGAGAAAATGGGCGAACAGGATACGGAGCAGGTCAACGCCATCGAAGTCTTCCAACGCATCGAGGAGAAGATGGCCGACGACAGCGTCCTCGTCGTCGACGGCGGCGACTTCGTGGCCACCGGCGCCTACGTCGTTCGCCCACGCAAACCGCTGTCCTGGCTCGATCCGGGCGTCTTCGGAACCCTCGGCGTAGGCGGAGGATTCGCCGTCGGCGCCGCCCTGGCCCGCCCGGAGGCCGAGGTCTGGCTCATCTGGGGAGACGGCTCCAGCGCCTACAGCCTGGCCGAATTCGACACCTGCATTCGCCACGGACTCGCCCCCATCGCCGTCATCGGTACCGACGCCGCCTGGGCCCAGATCGCACGAGAACAGGTTGAAATCTTAGAGAGCGACGTGGCCTGCACCCTTCGCCAGACCGAATACCATCGAGTCGCCGAGGGATACGGCGGCGAGGGGATTTTGGTGACCCATGCCTCCGAGCTGGACGACGCTATCGATCGGGCCAAATCACTGGCGGCCGACGGAAAGCCGGTGGTGCTCAATATCCACATCAGCCAGACCGACTTCCGAAAGGGCTCGATCTCGATGTGAACTTCCGGGGGACTGCCCACAGAGAGGCCGCTCTCGTCACCGGGATCTCTTTAGCCCCGCCGCGCATCCCGTAGGGCCGCGTAAATCCCATCGTCTCGGGGTTTTCGGTGCCGATGGTCTCTCGGCCATCGGCAGTACCGCCGCACACCCCGTACGACCGAGGGGAACACAACCCCTCGCCAGGCAACCAACGTCGCGCTGTTATTCCGCGTAATCAGAAGAGGCTCCGTGGGCTCTATCGCGGCTTCGCGTGTCAGTGCTCATTTTTCGCGTTCCGCGACTCCGCGCTCCGCGTACAGCGCCTGCTTGGCTTAGCCCCCTTTTCTCACGAACAAAGCGTTGAGCGAATGTGCTACGATCCGGCGATCCTCGTTTGACCGGTGGCGGTGCGCAACAACTGTTTAGATTCGTCATCTGGACAACGCTTTTCGCACCTCAACGGAGAACCCCAAATGAAGCAACTCGATGAACGCGTGGCCGTGGTAACCGGCGCCGCCTCCGGTATCGGAAAAGCCTGTGTCGAAGTCCTCGGGCGCCGCGGCGCCCGTGTCGTGGTTTCCGACCTTCCCAATTCTCCTGGCGAAGCGGTTGCCGCAGCATTGCGCGACGAAGGCATCGAGGCCCTCTTCATCCCCTGCGACATCTCCGACGCCGATCAGGTCGAGGAATTGATGAATCGCACGGTGGAGAAATTCGGCCGTCTCGACATCGCCGTAAACAATGCAGGCGTGCGCGGCGATATGGTGCCTACGGCGGAGACCAGCCTCGAGCACTGGCGACAGGTCATCGACGTCAATCTCACAGGCACCTTTTTGTGCATGAAGGCCCAGATTCCGCGGATGCTGGAGACAGGCGGTGGGTCCATCGTCAATATCGCCAGCGTTGCCGGACAGGTGGGCTATCCCAACGTAGCGGCCTATACGGCGGCCAAGCACGGAATGGTGGGGCTTACTCGATCGGCGGCGCTGGAATATTCCTCGCTGGGCATTCGCGTAAACGCCCTGGGACCGGCCGTCATCGAAACGCCGATGGTCACGGATATGCTCGAAGACGAAGAGACGCGCCAACAACTTATGGCCGCTCATCCCATCGGACGTGTCGGACGCCCCGAGGAGGTGGCTCGATTCGTCGCCTTTTTGGCCAGCGACGACGCCTCCTTCGTCACCGGAAATTTCCACGCCGTCGACGGTGGATATCTCACACAGTGACGGGAAAGATTGGTCGAAGATAGCAAGAGCCCGCCGAGACAACTCGGCGGGCTCCTTTCGTTTCAATGGAGTTGAAATGCTCAGGCACTATCAGCCAGCGTTGCACTCACCTTCGTAGGCGACGTCCACATCGGCGCACTGGGCCTCGCATTCGTTTCCGTAGGTATTTCCGTCCTCACCGCATACGGGCGCCCACAGGGTGATGCAGATGCAATCGTCCTCGTAGTCGCCATCGTCTGCATCATCACATTCTCCTTCGAAATCAATGTCTACGCCTACGGCGTCTGCCTCACATTCATTGGGATAGGTCTCTCCGTCGACACCGCATACGGGCTCCCACCAGATTCCAGGACAGGGCGCCCACTCATCGTCGTCTCCGTCGCCACACTCTCCCTTGTGGGCGACCTCTACACCCGCACTGTCGGCGTAGCATTCATTGGAGTAGGTATTGCCGTCCACTCCGCAGACCGGGTCCCATAGATCGATGCAGACTTCGGGCTCTTCGCCATCACACTCTCCCAGGTAGTCGATCTCGACGCCCGCACTCTTGGCATAGCAGTCGTTCGAATAGGTATTTCCGTCCACACCGCAGACGGGATCCCAGATATCCAGGCAGTATACCGGTTCGTCATCACACTCACCGTAGTAGGCGATCTCGACGTCGGCACATCCTGCCATGCAGGGATTGCCGTAGGTATTTCCGTCCTCGCCGCACACCGGAGCATATTCCATGGTGCAGATGCACTCGTCTTCACACTCACCATAATAGGCGACATCTACCCCGGCGGCGTCGGCAATACACTCGTTTCCGTAGGTCTGACCGTCTACTCCACAGACGGGATCCCAGATTTTGGGACAGGCATCGAAGCATTCTCCTTCGTATTCGATCTCCACGCCGGCAGCAGCGGCGTAGCAGTCATTGCTATAGGTCTGTCCATCCACGCCGCAGACCGGGTCCCACAGATCAATACAGGCGAAGCCACACTCGCCATCGTAGTCCACGTCGACCCCTGCACATCCGGCCTCGCATGCGTTCCCGTAGGTATTTCCGTCTTCTCCACAGACCGGTCCGTAATAGGCGGGACAGACGCAGTCATCGTCATCATCGTCGTCGCCGTCGTCGTCCTTGTCGTCTCCGATATCCCAGCCTCCTCCGGGTCCGAGCGCTCCACCGGATCCGTCGGGGTCCTCAGAGTCATACTCGCCACATCCGGCGGCCATGAACATCACCAACAGCACCGCTGTCAATCCCGTCAACACTCGCTTCCAATCTGCGTACATGATCTTCTCCTTTGGACAGTTAACACGTTTAGCAATAACAACACGGCACCTCGACAATGCAACCCCCGTGCCAAGGTTAACCCCACTCTTGTGGAAGCGCGGGCTGCCAGCCCGCAATGCGGCCAATCTGGCCGCCCTCCGGCGGTGACTGGGGATTGAACGCTTACGCTCAACATGAAGGACTTTCGGTGGTTCTCAGACTTATGGACACCCATTGCCCATCAAAATTTCATTTCCCTTCTCAGAAATCTCTCATCGACGCGGATGCAATGGACTCGACGCCCCGACGGGTCCTATGATGCGCGCCGTCGCATCCTTATCCCTGAACCACGAGGTATTTCGTGAGTGACGATATCTACGAAGAGATCTTCGAGCGCAACCGCCGATGGGTGAAAGAGCAGAAAGCCGACGATCCCGACTTCTTTGAAAAGCTCGCCACCGAACAACATCCACGATTCTTATTTGTCGGCTGCTCCGACAGCCGGGTGCCGGCCAATACCATCATGGGAGTCGAACCCGGTGAGGTCTTCGTCCACCGAAACGTGGCCAACGTCATCGTCAACACCGACTCCAACGCCCTGTCGACCATTCACTACGCCGTCGATCACCTCAAGGTCGATCACGTCGTTGTCTGCGGCCACTACGGCTGCGGTGGGGTCAAGGCCGCCATGCAAGCTCGCGACCTGGGCATCCTCAACGGCTGGCTTCGAAATATCCGCGACGTCTATCGCCTGCATCGCGAAGAGCTGGACGCCATCGACGATCCCATCGAACAGCAACGTCGCCTCGTGGAACTGAACGTCGAGGAACAGTGCATCAATATCATCAAGACCGCCGTCGTCCAGCGAAATTACCTCGAGCGCGGCGCTCCCCGGGTACACGGCTGGGTCTACAGCCTGGACAGCGGACTCCTCAAAGACCTGGAAATCCCCTTCGGCGACTTGTTGGAGAAGATCCGCGAGATCTACCGCCTGACCCCGAAACCGAAACGCGAGTTGGATCTGGACGACGAACCGTGATTCAGGCGACCTGGCAACTCCTGCTTGATTACATCTCACACAAGGCGATACGATGTCGCCATACCGTCATGTAATCGACCTTGCGATCCCCCTCTATGATCTGACATCTCAAACCCGTCACTATCCATGACCGTCACACTTCGCCAGATGGAGTATATCGTCGCCGTCGCCGAATACGGACATTTCGGACGGGCGGCCGAATCCTGTCATGTCAGCCAGCCCGCGCTTAGTCGCCAGATCAAGCGGGTGGAGCAACTCTTCGAGACGCCACTCTTCGAACGCACCTCCCAGGGAGCGATTCCCACACCGGCGGGTCGTCGCTTCGTGGACGACGCAAAGGAGATCCTCCACCGCAGCCGTCGGCTGGTCACCCGTCTGGAATCGATGGACGGCGAGCTGCGGGGGCCGCTGAATCTTGGGACCATACCCACCGTGGGACCCTATTTTCTGCCCGGTGTTCTCGGTGAACTCCATCTGGCGCGGCCCCAACTGGAGTTGACCATCGTCGAGGACCAGACGAGCCGCCTATTGGAAGCGCTGGAAGCAGCCCGCCTGGACACCGCCCTGTTGGCCACCCCCGTGGAGGCCCCCTTTGCCGATGAGATGGCACTCATCGACGATCCCTTCGTCGCCGTCTTTCATCGGGACCATCCACTGGCCGACCAGAAGGCGCTCTCCCCTGAGGAGTTGACGAAATTTCCGGTGCTCCTTCTGGAAGAAGGCCATTGCTTTCGCGACCACGCCCTCGAGATCTGCGCCACCTCCGGCTCCATGGAGGAAGCCAATATCCGTTCGACGAGCCTCTCCACTTTGCTCAGCCTTGTGGAACTCGGCCGCGGCGTAACCATCGTCCCCGTCCTCGCCCTGGCTCCCGAATTGGCCGCCAGGCCTCATCTGGTGGCTCGCCACTTCGCAGATCAGAGGCCCTCTCGCACCCTGAGCCTTCTGTGGCGCTCCAGTTCACCTCGCTCCGAGGCATTCTCCGAGTTGGGCCGACTCTTTGCCTCTCATACCGACGCCATCAACGACCGCCTCGAATCGGCCGGGTTTTCCGACTTCCCCCGGCTGTCACAGCTTTAGTTCAATAAAACCGCTCCACCCCATCGGGCTCTTTGAGTTTCTGTCGTCTGGGAAATCCGTAGTCCCCATCTACCAATCCGTCCAATCGCTGCATTACCTCGTCGGCTACACTTTGAAGTGTCTCCTCGTTTTGATGCTGGTCGATGGGATGAAAGGGCCGAAAATCTCGAGGCACCAGATCCGGTGCCACCCGAAGGGGTTCGCCGAAGCGGACTCGAAACTCCCCCCCTTTCGTCAGGGGAGTATTTCCCAAGAATGCCTCCCGAGTCCCGCTGACGCCCACCGGGACGATGTCGAGCTCCAGGGCCAGCGCAAGGTGCACCACTCCCGTGTGACCTCGCGTAAGGCATTGAGCGATCTGACCCTCCGGATAGATATGGATATGATGGCCCTGCCCGACGTACACCCGAGCGCTGTCCACCATATGCTGCATCATACGATAGTAGAGGTCGCACATGGCGGCTCGATAGCTCTCCGCCTCGGGGCGAAAAGACCGCCCCAGAATCTCACGGGGAGTTCGCGTCACTTCCCTATAGGGTGACTTCTCGGGCAGCGAATGTCCCAGATCGAGATGATCGCGCAGATTTCTATACTCCTCGTCCGTCGGCCTGCGACCCATCAGACCACGAAAATCGGCGGCGATGAGATAACCCCGCGAGACGATAGGTAGATTATTTCCTATCCAGCGCATCAGCGTCCGGTTGCGGGCATTCTTGTACATCCGCGCCTTCACCAGCCCCACCAGATGCTCCCCCCGACTGAGCAATTCGAGCCACAGGGGCAGAAAATCCAACACATGACTGTGATTGGTCGCAAAGATGACCGGAGATGAAGGCAGAGGAAGTCCCTCGACCCGACGCGGCGTATCGCGTCCCAGCCGAATCAGTCCCCCGGCAACGCAGGCCACGAAATTCACGACCCGCTCTCGCGATCGGGGCTCAAATGCCTCCAGAAAATCCAGATCCACTTCGATCATCGTCACTCTCCCTAGTGGCACTCGACAGAAGTCTTAAACCACTCTTCGGCGGTTCTGAACGACGATCTCTTTGCCGTCCAAGCTCGACGATACACATATATCGCCTCGCTTTGACGGCTTCGACCTCGTCGATCAGTCCTCGCCGAATACGGCTCAGGACTTCCGCCGAGCACCACTAGTGCTGGCCTAGAACGATTAAACCCGACTTCCCAAATGGAAAGCCGGGTCATCTTGTGCGCAATTCACCACGGAGCTTCATTTATTACGCCTTGAGCCGAAGTTGACGGTAGTCGGCTGCAAAGTCGAGGCCGTGCTGGGTAAGGCGCGGCGACGAGGCGATGCTGGAAGCATCGTCGAGCGAGCCGCAACGCAGATCCTGCTCGTTCTCGACGCGTCAGACGCACCGTCTACGAGTACTCAAGGCGTAGTAACTCCGGAGCTGGGACTCGAACCCAGGACAAAGCGGTTAACAGCCGCTCGCTCTACCAACTGAGCTACTCCGGATTAGTTTCCTGACACCGCGTGTCAGGGCCGACATAGGTGCCACAATCGACACCCACTGTCAATTCCCACAACCGAAAATTTCCATCATTTCGTCCCGATTGCGCTGTGGCCCCGTTCCCACTATTGCTGAGCATCGAAGCGATTTCGCACTTATCACGCCGTCAGGAGATACCCATGAGCGATGTCCTCGAAGAATTAGTCACCTTGCTGTCCCTGGAGAAGATCGAGGAAAATCTATTTCGCGGTCAGAGCCAGGATCTGGGGTGGGGTCTGGTCTACGGGGGACAGGTCCTCGGTCAGGCCCTGTCGGCAGCGGTCAAGACGGTCCCAAAAGATCGCTTCGTCCACTCCCTGCATGCTTATTTTCTTCGCCCCGGCGACGTCAGCCGCCCCATCGTCTACGACGTCGATCGCATCCGCGACGGCGGATCCTTCACCACCCGTCGGGTGGTGGCGATCCAGAAGGGACGGCCCATTTTCAATATGTCTGCTTCCTTCCAGATCGAGGAAGGGGGGTTTACCCATCAGGAGGAGGCACCATCGGCGCCGGATCCCCTGACTTTGATGACCGATCAGGAGCGGGTTGCCAAATTCTCCGATCAACTGCCCGACTTCTTGCGCGATCAGGCCCTGGCCGAGCGCCCCTTCGAACTTCGGCCCGTCGATCCCATCGTCGACCCCGTCTCCCCCGACGAGAGACCACCGCGCAGCATGCACTGGCTCAAGACCACGGGAAAGCTGGCCGACGATCCCTCACTTCACCGTTTCTTGCTGGCCTACGCCTCGGACTTCAGCTTTCTGACCACCTCCCTTCGCCCTCACGGCGTCACCTGGTTGACCCCGGGCATGCAGGTGGCGAGCATCGACCACGCCATGTGGTTTCACCGCCCCTTTCGCGTCGACGACTGGCTCCTCCACGATATCGAGAGTCCCTCCGCCGCCGGAGCCCGTGGCTTCGTGCGCGGAAATATCTACGACGCCGACGGCCACCTCGTGGCCTCCACCGCGCAGGAGGGGCTGATTCGAATGCACGACGAGAAATAGCCCACGCCCACTACTCGGCCACCTCATCGGCCACCTGCCCTTGCCTCGCTTCATCGAGCGCCTCGGCATAGCGGGCGATGATCGCTTCCACGGATTCTACGGCCTCAATGCCGGCCACACTGCGCCCGGCCTGCCAGTAGTCGTCGTACCCTCCGGAGCGATTCATCCCGCGGGCGAGCTTGAAGAGCGAGCGCGCTGAGTACCAGGTGCGCACCCAATGCTTGAATCGTGGATGCTGCAACAGCCTGCGGGCCACCGGCCCTGCCTCAGTCCCCACCCTTTTGACGAATTCCGTCTCGATCACCGACACGGGCACCCCGGAGATGCGTCGGGTCAATACGATATCGTCCTCTTCGGCGTCCACGATTGCCTGCTTATAGTCCTCGTGCACCGTGCACTCCTCAGAGGCGATAAAGCGCGTTCCCAGTTGCACCGCTTGATATCCGATCTCCAACGTCTCCACGTAGTCCTGTGGTGAGCCAACGCCTCCGGCGGCCACAAGCGGCACCCCCAGATCGCTCAACTCCTCGTACAACTCCCCCGCCGACTTTGAGCCTGCGTGGCCACCGGCGCGTCCGTTGACGCAGATCAGCCCGTCCACCTCCTCCTCCAGCGCCTTTTCGGCCCACTTTCGCTCCGTCACGTCGTGATAGACGACGCCGCCGACGGCGTGGGCCTTCTCCACGACCCACCGTGGATTGCCAAGAGCGGTGATGAAGAACCGAACCCCTTCTTCGAGTGCGATGTCTACCCACTTTTTCATGCGGTTTTCGTAGACCTTCGACGACTTCTCCACCAGGGCGTTAAACCCCACGGCCCCTCCCTTCGAGCGATCCTGAATCGTCCGCAAGGTCTCCCGCAAATCCTCTCGATGGACGAAGACCGTCGACAGTGGCTGGACCACTCCCACAGCCCCCTGCTCCACCACCGAAGCTACGAGCTCCGTATTGGAGCAGGGGTACATCGCCCCGCAGATGAGGGGAATGGTAGCACCCGTATCCTTCGAAAATTGGTCAGTCATAAGCTTTCAGATCCTGGAACTAGTGGTTCGTGTCAGTGGTTCTGGCAGTTTGAGCTTTGCTCAGGGTGACGAGGTCGAAGTCCTCCAATCGAGGCGATGCCTTAGCATCGTCGAGTGCGGAGGCCAAAGAGATCGTCGCTCTGAGCGGAGTTCAGGCGTTCGAAATCACTGATCCGGACCACTAGAATGCAGTAGCACCATGGGAGGTTCTACGAATTGTCGAAAGAGCCACGAGAACTGCCAATGCGAGCACCCACCCCGATACCGGCGGCGTCCTGCCGGCGGGGCTGGAACATCCACTGCCCCCTTCGCCGACCACGGCTCCGTCGTCCCACAGCTTTGTTCGTGGTGCAATGCGATAGATCGCGCCTCCCGAGGGACCGCTCTCCTGAACGAAGATAGCTCCGTCATCTGCGATGGCGATATCCGTCAGTCCAGCTCCTGTCGTCGGGGCTCGAAAGAGAATCCCCTTTTTTTCTGCCCGGCCCGTCTCTTCGTTCCACTCCAGATGGTGGACCGCCCCGGAGTGCCATCCCGTCACCATGAGATCGCCGTCGAACGCTTCGATCAGTTCGTCCTCATACCGCACCACAGCCGTCGGTCCGGTGACGGTGCGAAATTCGTAGACCGGATCTTCAAGTTCGTCGGCGTCCTCACAGGGCTCGTGATCCGGGAAATTATCACATCGCCCCTCGACGAGGGGCCATCCATAATTGAGCCCCTCTCTTATGAGATTGAGCTCGTCGTTGACGTCGTCACTATTCTCCACATTCCACAGATTGCCCTCTCCATCAAAAGCAATTCCAAAGGGATTTCGCAGCCCGTAGGCAAAGATGGGGTTTTCTTCCCCGAAGGGATTGGTGGACGCCACGGTACCATCGCGCCCGTAGCGGAGAATCGACCCCGCCGGATCGTCCAGATCCTGAGAGCGGTGGACCTGGCGCAGATCTCCGATGGAGACGTAGAGGTCGCCGTCGGGCGAAAAATCGATGGTGCCGCCGAAATGTCGGTCCGTCTCCGGGATGCTCGGCAGTTCGATCCAGGGGTCGTCGAGGATCTGTGCCGAATCGCCATCCAGTCTCAATCGATTTATATACATGGAGTCCAACGCCTGTTGAGGCGTATAAACGATAAAGAGCTCTCCGCTCTCGTCAAAATCCGGGGCGGTAGCCACGTCCAGCAGCCCCGCTTCATTCTGGGGTTTGACGTCGAATTGAAGCAGGGGTTCATCGACGAGTTCTCCGTCGCGAACCAGCCGCAGTGCCCCCATTTTTTCCGTCACCAGGAGATCGCGCGGTCCTATGGGCTCCATCTTTATCGGAAACTCCAGCTCGTCGACGACCAGTTCCGCTTCCAGATCACCGGGCAACCCATATGCCGTTGCAGCCCCCAGACACAGCGCTACAGCCACAACTGAGCTATAGACCATCCATCTCCCAATGCACTTCTGTACTTCTTTTGTCATCGCTCCAATCTCCCCGTTCGCTGTAGATTTCCGTGCTGGGTTGGCCAACTGCTATCTCCTAGATGCGGCCAGTCCCCGGCGAGCCGCAGCACCACACCTCGTTCCGTTGTTGCGAAGGCTGCCCCACCACTGAGAATTGGTGCATCCATGACGTCGATTTCCGAACGAATTGAGGCATCGCCGTCCTCTGCGAAGTCGACGATGCCACGGGTGCCGACGAGGACTCGCCCCTCATCTGATATCGTCCCTGCCGTGGTCGCGTTCGCCCGGATCAAATGATCGAATTGGTCCAGGCGATCCCCTGTCGAAGCCTGGACCAGGAAGATCTGTCGATTGTGACCCCATGCCCAGACATCCC
>SLPW01000463.1 GCA_007131755.1 Myxococcales bacterium
CGACTACAGCGATAAAAAAGGCGGACAACGACGAAAAGCAAAGGAGGAAATTTGAAAAAAGAATCGGAAGTCGGAACTCGGAAATGCGTGTGCAAACTCAGGGCGTCGAGCCCATACCTTTCGGACTTCCGATTTCCGATTTCCGATTGCCCATTTCCCCTTCTTTGTTGTTGTTTTTCAGGTCTTTATTTGGTCCCGGGGCCCCGGCAGCCGGACCCAGCAGGCAAAATTTTGGGATGTTTCGCCGATAATAGAAGTGTGGGAGGCACAACTATACCTGAGCAGGGAGAACAAGAAAATGAGCAAGAGACCGATTGAGGGCCGTCTCAAAGAATCGTTCGAGGATGGGAGGTTCATAGACGGTGATTCACGAACAAGAGCGAGACGCGAAGACTGTCGGGGAGAAAAACTGGCAATGCGTCTTGAGCGATTCGGCGGGTATATTCTTCGCATTTGCGACGAGCTCCCACAGAGTCGCTCCGGAAAGCACGTAGAAGACCAATTGCGTCGTTCGGGTACCGCTCCCGGGGCTCATTACTCCGAAGCGTTGGGAGCTCAGAGTCGCATGGACTTCACGTATAAGGTGTCCCTGGCGCTCAAAGAAGCTCGAGAAGCGAGGTATTGGCTTGGAACAGCGCGACATGCCGGTTATCTGCGTGACGCTGATATCTGCCTGGCTGCTCTGCTCGACGAGTCGACCCAATTGGTAGCTATTCTTCAGGCTGCACAAAATACTGCGCGAAATCACGGTTGAGTGACCCAGAATCAAAGCATGTTCGGTGGCGACTACAGCGACAAAAAAGGCGGCCAACTACGAAAAGCAAAAGAGGAAATTTGAAAAAAGAATCGGAAGTCGGAAGTCGGAAATGCGTGTGCGAACTCAGGGCGTCGAGCCCATACCTTTTGGACTTCCGATTTCCGATTTCCGATTGCCCATTTTTCCTTCCCCTTTGTTGTTGTTTTTCTTTTACGATCAACCCCCTATGAGCGCTTCAACGCATCGTCGGCATTCAATTCACCAATCCCGAGACCAGGGCTGCGACGGCGAGTATGAAGAGGACGAATACCAAGGCGATCCAGCGGATGTATTGGTAGAGCATGGGTGCCTCCCGGGTCATACGATTTCGAAGCGTTCGGACATGATCTTGGGAAGGGGGATGTCGCGACGTACAAGTTCGCTCTCCACCAGATCCATCATCGGTTCCGGTCCGCAGAGGTAGTAAAAATAGGCGCTGCAGGGTTCGGGGAGGTGTCGGTCCAGCACCTCCGGTTCGACGTAACCCACCTCGCCATCCCACCACGGTGGGGGATCCTCGAGGACGTGGATGACCTCCAGGTTGAGGCGCTCTTCGAGCTCTTCGATCTCCTCGCGAAAGATCACGGCCTCCCAGGTCTTATTGGCGTAGAAGAGCACGTAGTGGCGCTCGTCGCCCCGGTCGGCCAGGGTGCGAAGCATGCTCATGATGGGGGTGATGCCGATGCCCCCGGCCAGAAAGACGGAGCCGCATGGAGAGTCCCAGCGGAGGGTGAACGCCCCGTAGGGCCCCTCGAGATAGGCGGGGGTGCCGGGCTCGATATCGCTCCAGGTGGCCGTCCAGTCTCCGAGGGGCTTTGCCGTAAAGGTCAGTCGCCTCGGTTCGTCTGCGCTGGAGGCGAAGGAGAAGGGATGTTGTTGCAGCGAATAGGGCGTCTCTCCGACGGTGATCCAGGCGTATTGGCCGGCATCAAAGGGCATGCCCTCGTGATCGACGGCCTCGATGACGAGGGTGTTGGCGTCGGCTCGTTCCGCGACGACGTCGGCGACCCGGTAGGGGAATTTCTTGAGGATATGGGGCTTGATGAGCCGAGTGTGGATGAGGAGCGCCACGGCCGCGACGCCGATGGCGACGATGGCGGCCTGTTTCCACCAGGCGTCGGTGAAATGCCCGACCTGAATGATGTGGGCCACGCCGGCCACCAGGACCAGAAAGGCCAATAGGCCGTGGCTGATTCGCCACCACTCGTAGATGAGGCGAACTTTCTTGCGCCACACAGATAATACCACCACCAGCACCACGCCGATGGTGATCCCCGCCATGGCGAAGGCCCGCATGAAGTTTTCCGTGGGATCGAAGAAGACCAGATAATGGGAGTCGGCGATAAAGATGACGATGGGATGGGCCAGGACCAGGCACATGGCCACGACCCCCGTGGCGAGGTGGAATTGCAGAAGGTTGTCGCTTCCGAAACCGACGGCGAAGTTTCGAAAGCGGCCGGTGATCAAAAATTGAAGTGCCAGCATGGCCAGGCCCACGAACCCCAGGGCGACGCCGAACTCCATCCAGAAGCCCCGTCCCTGCGGGCTGGGATGGAGCAGCATCAAGAAAAGGGGTGACAGGACAAGGAGCACGTACAGAATTGCCCATAAAGTGGCCTGAAGATAGCTGTAGCGCATGATTCTCCCCGGTGGATCACTCCGCTTGCTCGACGGCGGGTGCTTGCTCTTGGGCTTGCTCACTTCGCTGAGCTTCATCGCCTATGAAGACGACCAGTTGCCACAATAAGGCCACCAGCAGCAGCGCAAAGAGGGCTACCGTGACCACCAGGAATTTGCGGTGAACGACTTTCATGGATGTTCTCCCCGGGTACGATGGTGTCTGGCGAGACTGCCGATAGGCAGGAGCCTCTCGTCTCCATATGCCCCTACAACTGAAAGAGCGAGATGAAGATGATCACCACCACTGCCGTGGCCAACAGCACCGGTGTCCAGCGCATGGCCTGTGGAAATCGCTCCTTCTCCAGAACCTCCTGGGGCTCCGGCTGAGGGGAGAAGATGATATGGGACATCACCAGATAGGCGGCGATGACCGCACCGGTGGCCAGCATCAGATAGCCGGTGATGATCAACCAGAAGGGGACGGGAAAGTGGAGCAGCACCCCCAGAATGAGGGCGCTATACCAGGACACCCCCGAGA
The DNA here is from genome assembly GCA_007131755.1 of Myxococcales bacterium. GTDB lineage: Bacteria > Myxococcota_A > Bradymonadia > Bradymonadales > Bradymonadaceae > SLJM01. Next base: position 2,955 of record SLPW01000463.1, read on the forward strand.
CGGCGCCGGCGCCGGCCATCAAGGGAAGCCCCTGGCTGAGGAACTCCTTGCCCATTCGCCTGTCCACACAGCCTTCGAGCCGCGGCAGCACCCAACCGTGGAAGACAAAACCGTTGAGGGCGATGACCAGGACGATGAACATCTTCGCCAGGAAGGTGGGATCGACGACGATCTCCGGTTGCAGCAGGACGTGGGCGATGCCGCTCAAGATCACCAGCGCCAGCCCGCCGATGACGACCCGCGAGACGTTGTGGAGCAAGACCAGTTGGTCGCTCGTGATCTTGCGGTTTCGAATGCTGCTCAAGAAGAGCGGATCCGTGGCCGTCGCTCCACCGACTCCGATGGCCACCCCCATGATATGAAGGATGGTGATGATCAGATACTCCATTGAGTCCTCCGTCCCGTGGCTGTGTCGGCGTTTCATCAAAAGATAAACAGGGACGAAGCGATCCCCACCCCCGCCGTGGGACGACGGGACGTTGAATGGGGAGGGAGCGAGCCCTCAACGCTCTGCCCGGCAACATTCTTGCAGTTCGGCGGCGCGGAATTCGTGGAGACGCCGAGGGCCGGGGAAAACCCAGAAAGGCGGGCCGGGGCGAGGGCGAGGGCCGGGGCCGGGGAAAACGATCACACTCGTCCACAGGGGAGTTATTGACGCATCGGGGGGTGGCGAAATAGGCTCGGGTATACTCTTCGGGTATCGAGGGCTGATATCCTACGGCAGTTCACGAGCATCGTGCGGGTCGACTATGGGCGCAGAATATCGAATCTCAGCAGTGCTTCCGGGGCTGCTTCTCGTTGCCATGTTGGGTCTGGGGAGCGGATGTGCGCTGATGGACGCCCTTCAGGAAGTGGAGGCGGAGTCGAAAGACGCCGGTCCGCAAGAGGAGGATACGGGAGACGACGGGGATACGGACGAGGGGGATACGGACGAGATAGATCCTCCGCAGGTCGAAATCGGGTCCGGTCCGCCGAGTGTGACCAACTCGCCGGTGGCCGAATTCGAATTCGAGTGCCTCGATGGGCGCAGTTGTGAATTCACCTGCCAGCTCAACGAAGAAGAGGCCGAGCCCTGTGAATCGCCGACGGAGTACGATGAGCTCGACGATGGCCTTTACCTCTTCGAGGTCGTCGCTGTCGATGACGAGGGGCTCGAGAGCGAGCCCGAGAGCTGGGAGTGGTCCGTCAATTCGGGAGCTCCCGACGTGGAGATCGTCGACGGACCAGACGAGTTTACGAACGAGACCACGGCGACCTTCTACTTTAGGTGCTTGCCAGAAGAGGTGGAGTGTGACTTCGAATGCAGCTTCGACGGAGGCTTTGCCGTCGATTGCAGTCCCGGCGTCAGTTACGACGGCCTCGACGATGGGGAGTACGTCTTTGAGGTCTTCGCCACCGATGAGTTGGGCAATACCGGTTCTTCCGAGGAGTGGGGGTGGACCGTCGATACGGTGGATCCGATCCTGACCATCGAGGACCAGCCGCCGGAACAGATAATCGAGGATAATGTGGTCATTGAATTCGGCTGTGACGACGGCTCGGAGTGCACCTTCGAATGTGCGCTCGAAGTTGACGACGGCGGCGACTCACCACAGCCCGGAGATTGGGAAGAATGCAACTCGCCACTTGATATCGACGAGTTGGAGCCCGGATCATATACCCTGTGGGTTCGGGCCACCGACAGGGCTGGAAATCAGGTCGAAGAGAGCGTGCAGTGGGACGTGATCGCCTGGGCCATGGTGGATACCCATTATCACCATAGCTGTGGATTGCGCTCCGACGGGGTTTTGTGGTGCTGGGGAGAAGGCGACTATGGACGTCTGGGGAACAGCTATGAAGCGTCGCAGACGGTACCCCAAAAGGTGCTGGGGGAAGAGGGAACGGTCTGGGAGTACGTCTCGGCGGGACGACTCCATACCTGTGGGGTGACCAGGGATGGGAGTTTGTGGTGTTGGGGTCAGGGCTCAGCCGGGCGACTCGGAATCG
>SLPW01000020.1 GCA_007131755.1 Myxococcales bacterium
GTTCTCGTGGTCGTTCTCGTGGTCGTTCTCGTGGTCGTTCTCGTGGTCGTTCTCGTGGTCGTTCTCGTGGTCGTTCTCGTGGTCGTTCTCGTGGTCGTTCTCGTGGTCGTTCTCGTGGTCGAGATCGATTCCGAGGTCGAGCCCGATTCCGAGGTCGAGATCGATTCCGAGGTCGAGCCCGATTCCGAGGTCGAGATCGATTCCGAGGTCGAGATCGAGCCCGATTCCGAGGTCGAGATCGAGCCCGATTCCGAGGTCGAGATCGAGCCCGAGGTCGAGGTCGAGGTCGATTCCGAGGTCGATTCCGAGGTCGAGATCGAGCCCGATTCCGAGGTCGAGATCGATTCCGAGGTCGAGATCGAGCCCGATTCCGACATCGGTAACCGTTCAGGGGCTTTGCCTCCCTCGCTAACCTGTCTGCTTCGAGTAAGTCCAAGAACGGTCACCCAATGACTCGTCGATGAAAGCCCTACTTTCCAGCCCGTCGTCGGCGGCGCGGTGAGAACGGAATATCCCTTCGAGAAGGCGCCGAATCTGGGGACATCTACCGGTGCATACCCATTGGGCCTGATGCCGCCTCCCGCGCTCCGTGAATCAGCGTCCCGCGTTCGGCCTTCCGTCTTCCGACCCCAGCGCTCCGACCTCCGTTTTATACCCCGGCCCGTGGTCCGGGACGCATGGGCCCGACGGCCTCCCAGGCCCGGCTCAGGTCGCTGGCCAGGACATCGAAGATGCGGTCGCGATCGGACTCCGCAGGGGCCCGAAGTGCCGCAGAGGGATGGTAGGTGACGATGAGGTCACGGCCTTCTTGCGTCTCCAGCCAGTTGCCGATGGCCTCGCCAACGGTCAGCGGCCGTCCGGCCAGAGAGCGCGCAGCCACGGCGCCGAGGGCGATGATGATCTCCGGCTGGACGGCTTCGATCTCCGACTCCAGCCAGGGCCGACAGGCGTTGATCTCGCTTATATTGGGCTTCTTCCCCCGACGCCCTCCGTTCTGAGACTCCGATTTGAAGTGCTTGACGCAATTGGTGATGTAGAGGTCACCCCGTCGCATCCCGGCCTCCTCCAGAGCTCGGTCCAGCACCTTGCCGGCGGGTCCGACAAAGGGCTCGCCGGCCTCGTCTTCTCGACGTCCGGGCTGTTCCCCGACGAGCATGATCTGGGCGTCCGCGGCGCCGACTCCGAAGACGGTCTGCCTGGCGTTGCGAAAGAGCGGACAACCCTGACATCCCTGGGATGCCCTGGCGAGGCTATTCAGATTGCGCTCTTCAGGTAAGAATTGGCGTGCCGTGGGATAATCGGATTGTGCCATATCGGTTCTCCGAGGAAGTAGAAGTCCTGTGCCCGTCCCTGGATTGAAATCTCAACACCGTTGGCGAGCGACGAAAATCTCCACATCCGCAGGGACCGATCATGCCGTATTGAGTCTCCACGCAATATTATCCCCATCGCGTACCTCGAGGGCACCATCGCGACTGATGGCAGAAAAGCCCAACTCGTCGATCCGACTCGCCAGAGACTTCTCATCAAGGGGCAGCCTGGCCTCCACGGCAGCCAGCCCCAGCGACTCATCGCGATGCGGCTGCCGTCCATCATGACCAACCTCCTCGAAAGTCACGGTTGCCAACGTCCAGGGCTGGGGACTTACGAAGCCTCCAGCGCGATCTTCAGCAGCACCTGCTCGCGAATGAGATCATCGGGCTGTCCCTTGTAATTGATGCCGAAATCGGTGCGCTCGATGGTAAACTCCGTCGACGCTCGTACCGCGTCGTCATCGATCTCGATGGTGGCCGGAAAGGTCACGCTCTTGGTGACTCCACGAATGGTGAAATTGCCCGTCACTCGATGCGTGCCATCCTCGCCGCCGTACTCCTCGATTCCCGTCGACTCAAAGGAGGCCTCGGGATACTTCTCCACGTCGAAAAAATCGTCGCTCTTCAAATGCCCTGTCAGCCGATCGCTGTCCGACCAGATGCTTCGGGTATCGACTTCAAAGCTCAGACCGTGCAGGACTCCGTCTCGCACCACGGCCGTCCCCGTCCAATCTTCAAAACCCCCGTCGTGATCCCCCGTCACCTTCGCCCCCACCCATTCAATGGATGAGGTCTCGCCATTGAACTCCACCTCTCGAACCTCGGCGTCATCGCCGTCGCTCTCTGCTCCCTGAGTTTGTTCCTGGACGACGGGCTCATTGACCTCGGCGGCCGGTCTGCCATCGATCTCGCTGTCACAGGCGACGGCGAAGACGATCAATCCAGCGAATCCAAGGGTTGCGAATATACTCTTCATGTTGAACTCCGGGACAATTCCTGTGGTGAATTCTTCTAAAGACCGAACAGTGGTCTCTGACGTCCACTGACCGTATTCAGCACAACCCCAGGAAACAATAATCCATTCAAACACACACTGTTTCTACTGAGAAACAGCCACGACCCCGGACTCGCTTGCTTCGTCACGTCCCGCCGGTCAGCGTCCAGGGCGCCCCGTCGGAAAACTCCTGGGCCAGAAAATCGATAAAGAGCCGGACCTTTCGCGACAAAAACCGCCGGTCCGGGTACACGACCCACAGCGCCATCTCGCGGGTCTTCCAATCGGTCAAAACTGGTACCAATTCGCCGGTCCGAATATATTCGGCGACGATGAAGTCCGGCGTCAGATCAATCCCCAGTCCGGCACTGGCGGCTTCGGCGAGGGCCTGACCGTTATTGGCCGTTACCTTTCCTTCGACGGGAACGTAGACCTCCTCGTCGCCGCGGCGGTATTGCCAGGTCGTCCCCCCGACCTGATAGCTGTAGCGAAGACAGGAATGGTCCCGTAATTCCTCCGGATGGGTGGGCTCTCCGTGAGCCTCCAGATAGTCCGGGCTGGCTACGGTGACCAGCTCCACGGGAGCCAGCCTGCGACCGATGAGCGACGAATCCTCCAACTCCCCGATGCGCACCGCCACATCGACGTTGGACTCCAGAAGACCCACCACCTCGTCGGTGTAGTAGACCTGGGCGTCCAGCTCCGGATAGCGCTCGAGATACTCACATAACAGCCCATTGAAATATTTGACGCCAAAGGTCATGGGCGCCGTAATCCGCAGCGTCCCTCGTGGGGACGCCCGCAGCTCGGAGATCGCCTGTTCCGCCTCTTCAATTTCGCCCAGAATCTGCAGGCAGCGCTGATAATAGATCTCTCCGACCTCCGTCAGCGCCACGTCACGAGTGGTCCTGTGCAACAGGCGCACCCCCAGGCGCTCCTCGAGCTGTTCAACCTGTTTGCTGACGTGAGATTTGGAGATATTGAGCTTTCGAGCTGCCGCCGTAAACCCCGATTGACGGGCGACCTCCACGAAGATTTCCATCTGAGATGGAGCAGACATGACGACTTTAATCCTCTCCGTTGACGACGGGGCGCTCCTCGTCCTGTGTCCAATCCACCATGCTTCCATCGTAGATCAGGGTGTCTCGTCCCATCAGCCGGCCTACGAAATAGCCGAAACTCGACTGCATTCCCGTACGACAATAGGCGATGATGGTGGCCTGCTCGTCGACCCCGGCCGCGCGGTACTTCTCGGCGATCTCGTCGACGGAAAGAAAAAGCGGCCGGTCATCCACCTTCAGCATCTCCTTCCAGAATAGATTGACCGCCCCCGGGATATGTCCTGCCCTCTCGACGCCATCGCCCGCCACCTCACCGCGAAACTCCTCAGACGGCCGGGCGTCGACCAACTGATAGGCCGCATCGTCGATGCGCGCTAACACGTCGTCGGCCTCCAGAATCATCTCCGTCGACGCCTCTACGGATAGACTCCCCGGCGTCGGCTCGACGGGGCTGTCCGAAAGGGGTCGCTGCTCCTCTCTCCACTGTTCGAGGCCTCCGTCCAGAAGCGCCACTCCGTCGGTTCGACCGAGCACCTCCAGAGAGAGAAAGCCCCGCGTCGCCATCAGCCCCTCCAGCCCGCCGGTGAGCACCACCTGGTCATCATCTCCCACGCCGGCAGACTCGAAGGCCTGGCGAAGTTCGTCGACGTCGCCAATAGAAAACCCACGGTCCGGATCCCCTTCCACGATCTCCTCGAAGGCCACGAAGTCCTGCCCCGGGATATGGGCCGACGCCCATTCGTCGTAATCATCTCCCACATGCAATACCACCAGTTCCGGCTCCTGAAGTCGCTCCTCGAGCCACTGGGGCGCCACCACCAGATCCTCGGTGTGGACCTCCAGGATCTCCGGTTCTTCCGAGGGCTCCACTTCTTCTGGATCGGGCTCTACTTCCGGCCCCGTAGAACAGGCGAATACAAAGAGCACGGCGGCCACAGTGCCAGAAGCGGCGATAGGACGGATCATATTCTCCTCGCTTGTCATTCGATAACTTCGACGATTCCCACTTTTCGACTCTCCGCCGATAGCTTGCAGCTCTCATCCACATCGCGCAAGCCCCACGTCCACGTCGGGTGTGATCGGTTTCCCCGGCGGAAAAGGCATCAGTCTTCCTCGTCTTCGTCTCCAAAGGCCTGCCTCCACCAAAAGGGCATTGCGAACAGAGACAGTCCCACGAAAGCGAAGGCAATGGCCACAGACTCCTCGGGAGGGCGAACGAAAAATTTTCCCAACCCCACCAGCATCGCGAAGACGGAGACGGCGGCCAGCGCGGTGGTGCGAAGCCCCCCTAGAAGGCGATGCACCGGTCGGTCGCCGTCGAATCCCACGGCGCGGCTCGTCTTTCGCCACATCCCCATCGGTCGCACCCGGCGATAGAAGTCTCGTAGCCTCTCCGGCTTCGTCTGTGGTGTCACGAAGGTGACCCCGATCGCCGCCACCGTCGAGAGCAGCGCCATCGTCCCCAGCCGTATCCACTCCGCGTCGGTATAATAGATCAAGAGCGGGGCAGCGACGATGGACACCAGCATCGCCGCCAGCTCCGAATATAGATTGATGCGCTCCCACAGCCACCGCAATACCAGCACCGAACCCATCCCCGCCCCGAAGGTCAGCGAGATGTGCCAGGCCTGCTGGATACTTTCCAGGTGGGCCATGATGACGAAGGCGATCGCCAAGATCAGGACATTCGACAATCGGGCGATGAGGACATTTTCCCGCTCTTCTGGCTGGCGCGCCAGCCACTGCCGACAAACCAGGCGGTCGTAGATATCGCGGCTCCAATAGCTCGCCCCCCAGTTGAGGTGGGTGTCGATCGTCGATGACAGCGCCGCCAGTAGTCCCACCAGCATCAACCCCGTCACTCCCGGCGGGAGCATCTCCTGAATCCCCGTGATGAATAATACCTCCCGGGATGCCTCGAAGCCGTCGCCACCGGTGTCCTCGTCGGAGAAGGGATAGAGCACCAACAGGCCTACACCGATGATGAGCCACAAGACGCTGCGCAGGACGATCTGAAGCCAGGTGAACAACAAAGCGGCAATCCTCGCCCCCCGGTCGGTCTTACAGGCCAGTGATCGCTGGGCCAGATACCCCGTGCCGTCGCTGTTCATCTGGAAGAACCACTGCAGGCTGACAACGATCAGAAAACCGGTCAGCACCTCACCGCCGGTTGGCGAAAAGGACAATATCTGCGATGCCCGAGCGTAACCGTAGAGTTCGACCATCTCGTCGTTGAGCGCCGAAACACCTCCCACCTCGCGGAGCACGATCCAGGCGTAGGCTGCTGTGCCAACAATGGCGAGGACGAATTGGACCACGTCGGTTGCGATGACGCTTCGCAGTCCGCCGGTCATCGAATACAGCGCTGCAAAGGCGACGATTAACCCCACACTGATCAGGTTATTCGTGGTCAACACCACCGGGTCCAGGCCGATGACACTATCCCCCAAAATAATCCCCAGCCTGGCGACCACTTCGTAGAATGCGCCGTAGATAGACTGCGGAAGCCACTCGTGCCAGGGAAGAAAGACCTCGGCAATCCGCATCGCCGCCACCAGCACCATGGCCAACACCACGCAGTTGATCAGCGTGCCGTAATAAAGTGCCTTGAGCACCCGCAAGAACAATACGCCCCGTCCGCTATAGCGAAGCTCCGTAAGCTCCGCGTCGGTGAGCACCCCGGAGCGGCGCCATGCGGCGGCGAGCACGAACCCCATCAGTAAAAATGCCAACCCGTAGATCCACAGCCGCCACATCAAGAAGATGCCCCCCGTGGCAATGAGCCCCATCGCCAACAGCGGCGTATCGGCGGCAAATTGCGTCGCCGCCATCGACACTCCGGCCCTCCAACCTTTGACGCTGCGACCGGCCAGAAAATACTGGTCCAGATTCTTCGACGCCTTCTTCCGGGCGCGCAATCCGGCGCCGATGGCGTACACCACGAAAGCGAAAATGATGGCCAGATCGAGCATCGCGTAACCGGGGCGGAAAATGAGTCGGATGCTCGATAGTTCTAATCAGCATTTTCCCAATGGCCAGCTCGCCAGCGCCTCCGCTCCGCTCGATGTCGGTTCCTCGATTTAAAATCTCCCGCTCCAGCCCACACCCAGCCCCCACTCCTCCGTAGAGGGATCGCCCATGGGCATCACCATCGGGGCCGACGAGCCTGTCATCTGGCCCATCGTTCCCTGCGACAATTCCCCCCCACGAGGCCGCGGCGCGTATCCCGCGGAGCGATAGGCCACCACGCTGCCCAGGGTTGCACCAATGGGTGAGAGCAACAAAAGCCCCAGCGGCCCTCTCACCAGAAGGGTAGCCCCCGTTCCGATCAGCCCTCCCACAAAAGTGATCGGCAGATGCCAAGAGTTCGTCATGGAATATCCAATACCGCTGACGACGACGGGCACCACGATGGGTGTCGACAGAGCAATTCCAAGACCGGTAAAGGCCAGAGGGCTATTATTTCTATCATTTCCTTCGATCATCGTGCCCAGTCCGCCCCACCAGGTCAGCGCCCCCGCTCCCACCCCCGCAAGGATCTGGCTACTCGTGACCGTTCTCCTCGAAGCACCGGATTGTTTTTCCATCATACCCAGCATCTCGGCATAGGTCTGCTGCTCTCTCTTCCGCTCCTCACCCTCTTCGTCCGAGGAGGCATAAACCCCGGACAACGATATGAAGCTGAGGAATAGGACGACGACGACACTCACCACCATTCGGCCGCACAAACTTTTGTCTCCTGCCTGGATGTATCGATCTGTATCGAGGACCTGTGAGATATACCGAAGTCCCACCAGCGAGACAAGGTCAGCACCGGCACGTGGCGAGCTGCGTCTCGAAAACGATGACAAAGATGTCATCGGCCCCGAGCGTAACGCCGTCGAGAGTCTTGACTCCATCCAAACCCGACCCTACATTGGTCCAACAACCAACTTGGTTAATCAACCAACAAGGAGGCGTCATGGCCGATGAAGCTACAACCCGCATCGAGGGAGTCGACGAGATCGACGCCCTCTTCTACGCCGTCCCCCTGGCGCTGGTGGGCAACGCCGTCCTCTACGCGGCCCTGCGCACGGCAGATCCCGCGCTGGGATCGATCGGCGTGGGCCTCCTGCTGCTGGCGCTCTGCGCCTGGATGGGGCGCAGATATCGATGCACCATCTCGCCATCGGGGATTCGGCTTGTACGCTATGCATTCTTCGTGGTTCCCCTCCAGCGAGACGAATTTCTTCTCGACGCCGAGATCCGCCTCTACGAGCCCTGGGAATGCACCAGCCCGCAGGGGCTCGAGATTGGACGCAGCGGCTGCTTCGGGCCCTACTCCTCGGAGTCGACCCAGCGGGCGTTGTTGGAAGAGATGCGCGGCGCACTGGAGGCCGCCCGCCGTGCTGCGCCGTCGCCGCCGGATCACCTGCGCTGCCCACAACTCGAAGAGCAGATTCCCAGACTTCGGATCACAGAGCGAACCCCACAGGGAATCATCAAACGAGCCGTCGCCGAACAGCCACTGGACATCCACGGCATCGGCATCCCCGAAGGCTCCGAACTGGTCTTTAACCGCGATCCCTTTGAGCGCGGCTGGCGCGATCCGCGACGCGACGACGAATTGTCCCATATCGAGTGCAGTGATGAGGTGACTCTTCCCACAGGTCATACGGTGCAACCTGGAGCCCATCTGTGGATTGCAAATTATCCCTACAGCTTCTCCCTACAAAACGGCTTTGAAGGTGTAGTCGAGTTGGACGGCCTTCGAATCGACGGAAACGCCCACATCACCTTCCACGCCGACGGGACCCTTAAGTCCTACACTTTGTCCGAGGACGTCGACGTCGACGGAGTCACGATTCCGTCGAATTCAGCCGTGTGGCACTTACCCGACTGGCCCCTGAGACCACAGATCAGCATCACTCTCGGGGCGCCGACCTTCGTGCGGGGACGCCGCTTTCGCAAAGGAGACCTCCTTCGTTTCGTGCCCCCTGCGCTCCCCGGCATTCGATCCACGCGTTTGCGTCTGCGGGAGACGAGGCTCGACACGGCATAATACCTCTTTCGACGCACTCCGAAATCCGTCGGTCGAACCTATGGGAAGGATGCCTGCACTGGATTTGTTGTTCAATCGAGCGTACATTCTATCGTACAAAAAACTGCTTCTTTCCCCGTACCTTCACAGAACCGGAGTTCCTATGAAGCGGCTGCGATTGAATCAAGACATCACCTCTCTTTCCGAATTTCGGGCCGAACTCAAACGCTGTATCGAACAAGTCCAACATTCAAAGCGGCCTATGGTCATTACACAACGCGGTCAGAGCGCTGCTGTCGTACTCGATGTCGAAGCCTACGACGATCTGATGGAAGAGCTGGAAACCCTGCGTGATATCCATACCGCAACCCAGCAAATCAAGGCCGGCAAAGGAGTTCCTCATGACCAGGCGCGCCGTGAGCTTATCGCTGAACTCGAGGAGTCCAGCGAATGAAGGTGATCTGGTCGCCATTGGCACTAGAACGTATCCGCGAACAGTCCCAATACATTGCCCGTGATGACCCGACAGCCGCTCGCGGATGGATCGGTGAGGTTTTCGCTTCCGTGGAACAACTGAAAGAGTTTCCACGTAGTGGCCGGGTCGTCCCGGAGTTGAGGAATCCGGATACCCGGGAACTGTTGGTCCGTGGGCATCGCGTCATTTATCGTCTTCACGATGAGACGATTTCCGTGTTAACGATCCGTCACGCACGTCAACACCTTTCCGAAGATGAGTTGGAGGAGTGAGTCGACGTTGAGCCTTCCGCCAATTGTCCCCGATCATCGCCTTCCCTTATACACGCTGCCCTTATGACCACAGACACCGAGTTCATCCCCGGCGCCTACGCCCCGGCCACCGCTGAGCCCCTCGATAAGATCGAGCCCACGCCCGTCGCCGAGATCGCCGACATCGTCGAGCGCGCCGCGAAGGCCCAACCGGACTGGGCGGCGAAGACGCTCAAAGAACGGCAGAAGCTCCTCAACGAGGCGGCCCAACGCGTGCTGGAGCGCGCCGAAGAGATCGCCGACATCGTCTCCATGGAGACCGGCAAAAGCGTAAACGAAGTACTCCTCAACGAGGTCGCCGGCATCGGCGAATACGCCAAGGTGGCCGCAAAGGAGGCCCGACAGGTGCTGAAGCCGTCGAAAGTCAGTATCTCCAGCGTCGCCTATCCCGGAAAACGCGCCGTCGTCGAGGCCGTCCCTCGCGGGGTGGTGGGGATCATCGCCCCCTGGAATTATCCGCTCTCCATCTTCTTCAAGCCCCTCTTCCCGGCACTTCTGTCGGGAAACGCCGTCGTCCTCAAGCCCTCGGAATATACGCCGCGCACAGGCCAGTGGCTGGCCGATCGATTCGGTGAAGTCATCGGCGAAGACCTGGTGGGCGTCGTCCAGGGAGGCGGCGACGTGGGCGCCGCGTTCGTTGAGTCCGGGATTGACGCCGTGACCTTCACGGGCTCCGTTCCCACGGGCAAGAAAGTGGCCGCACGGGCCGCCGAACTCCTCATCCCGGCTTCCGTCGAGCTCGGCGGAAAAGACGCCGCCATCGTGCTCGCCGACTGCGATATGGAGCGCACCCTGGCGGGCATCGCCCAGTGGAGCCTGCACAATTGCGGCCAAAATTGCGGCGCCATCGAGCGCGTCTACGTCGAAGAGGACATCGCCGATGAATTCGTTCGCCGCCTGGGAGCACTTGCCGAGCACATTCGCGTCCATCCCACCGGCGACCACTGCGAGATCGGCCCCCTTCAGAATCCCGAGCAGCGGGCCATCGTCGAGGACCACGTCCAGCAGGCCATCGAAGAGGGCGCCACTCTGGTCGCCGGTGGCGAGCCCTGTGGCGACGGACTCGGCTATCGGCCGACCGTCCTCGACCACTGCACGGAGGATATGAAGGTCATGAGCGAGGAGACCTTCGGCCCTGTCATCGCCGTAGCCCGGGTAGCCGACGTCGACGAGGCCGTCCGCCGCGCCAACGACTCGCCATACGGCCTCAACGGATCGGTGTGGACCACCGATATCCGCCGAGGCGAAGGCATCGCCCGCAGGCTCGACGTCGGCATCGCCCTCGTCAACAACCACGCCATCCCGGGATCGATGGCCAATATCCCCTGGACGGGCACCAAAGATACGGGCACCGGGATTGCGGCGAGCCGCTATAGCTATCCAACTTTCGTGCGGCGGCGGACCCTCTTCGTCGACAAATCCAAAAAGCCCGATCCCTGGTGGTTTCCCTTCGACGAAAACTCCCGTGAGCTGGCGAATTCACTCATCGACTTCTCGCGAGGTTCGCTGATGGCCGGCCTCGGCATGGCCGGCGTCGCGCGTCGCCGGGTCGACGCGATTCGAAAATGGGTCGGAAGTACAAAAAGTAGCGAATAGAACCTCCTATTCCTTTGTGCCGGGCGAACTCGACCGCTATCCTGCTGCCGTCAACGTCATCTCCCTCAAAGGCCATGCCATGCTCTTTCGCTGCCTGTACTCGGGAACCGCCTCCACCGCCCTCGTCTCCCTATTCCTCGTTTTCGGCGTGGCCACAGGCTGCTCCGACGATACCAGTGGCGGAAACGACGACTCCTTCAATCTCTCCGAAGGCGACGCAGATCTCGACGACGCCGACGAAGGAGAGTCCGACGCCGACGCTCCCTCGCAGGACGTGGAACTTCCCGAGGACACCGGACAGGATGACGCTGGCGAAGAGCCCGCTGCGGGCTTCAACCCCTACGAGGCGGGCGAATATGACGTCCTCGTCGAAGACGTCAGCGCCGGCCCGGCCGACTTCATCGTCTTCTATCCTCAGCAGACCGGCTCCTATCCCGTCGTCGTCTATCAACACGGCATGCTGATGAATAACGCCCACTACAGCCAACTTTTGACCCACGTCGCCTCTCACGGGTTCATCGTCGTCGCCCCTCAAATGTATCCCCCCGGCGACAATCCCCTGGCAGCTCCTGACACGGAGGATGAAGTGGAGCTTGCAAACGAACTCTACGACTGGCTCCACGACGAATTGGACGCTCATATAGACGCAACGGCCGACACCGATCGCTTTGCTTTGGCGGGCCACTCCCGGGGAGCCAAGGTGATCTGGTGGGCCCTCAGAGAGCAGCCCCGCACGGTGGACGCCGTCGCCGGCGTCGACCCCGTCGACGGCACGGGAGGCCCCTTCGGCAACGAACCTCAGATCACCGACGATCCCCCCGACATCGACGCCCCGACCCTTCTCATCGGTGCCGGCCTCGGCGGCGAATCCGCCGGGTTCGGTCCTGCCTGCGCCCCGGATGGCGAGAATTACGAGGAATTCTTCGCTGTCAGCTCCTCGCCTGCCTGGCAGATCGTGGCCCCCGAATACGGACATCTCGACATGCTCGACGACTCCCCCGAGGGCTGCGGATTCTCCTGTGATGCCTGCGTCGACGGTCCGTCGCGCGCCCCGATGCGCCAGCTCACCGGTGGCCTGCTCGTCGCCTTATTCCGTGCGACTCTATACGACGATTCATCGGCCCTCGATTGGCTCGAGGACGAACAGGCCGCCCCGGTTACGGTCGATATTGTCGTGAAGTAGATCACACACTCCCCGCGACCACTCCGAATTCGATGCCTGACAACCCACCGCTGATCCTCGCCAGTTCCTCTCCTTATAAGCGCCGCCTGATGCGGCGGCTGGGCGTCGACTTCACCACCTGCAGTCCGAATATCGCCGAGGTGCGCCGTCCCGGTGAGTCGCCGGCGACGATGACCCGGCGACTCGCCACAGAAAAAGCGCAAGCCATCATCGAGCAAGTTCCCTATGCCCTGGTTGTCGGCGCCGACCAGACGGCCGCCCTGGACGACCGCCTCTTCGGCAAGCCACAGACCCGCCGACGCGCCATTGCCCAACTGCAGGCCCTTCAGGGCAGAACTCACCACCTGATCACCGCCGTAGCCCTGGTCGGTCCCGACGGCGACGTCCACACCTCGACGTCGACCTACGAGATGGTGATGCGCCCCCTGACAACCGCCCAGATCGAACTCTACGTCGACAAAGACGAACCCTTCGATTGCGCCGGATCCTACAAGATCGAAGAGGCCGGCATCCGACTCTTCGAGGCCACTCGCGGTGACGATCCGACGGCCATCGAGGGTCTTCCGCTGACGCGAGTTTGGTCGCTGCTCATCGAAGCCGGGTATTCGTCGCGTTAGAATTCATCGCACCCTATACATCAGAAGCGACCGTCGCTAATATATTGGTCGTGCGGGGTACCATGGTGACTCCGACAACGATTCGGCCCCCCACAGGTATCTTCGCCTCGAATTGGTATAAAAGACCACCGGCGGAATCTCTGATTGGTAAGTGCCAAATTTTTCCCAATTTTCGCGAGATTCATGATGCGACTTCCCACCCACGGTATCCTCTCGATCTTTGCCCTTGCTGTCCTCATCGCCCTTCCGTTTTCCGGGTGTGACTGCCAGGACGATGTGGTTACTCCACAGGGAAACGGTGAGGAATGTCTGTCTTCAGACGACTGTCCCGCCGATCAAGAATGCGTCGACGGAGCCTGCGCCGGCGGCGATCCCGCTGACGCCGATATTCCTCCCGACGCTCAGGGCGGCGATGACGTGGATACGGACGCCGACTCCGACGACGATGTCGACGTCGACCCGGACTGTCCGAACCCCAACACCTGTCAGGGTCTGGGCGCCCAATGCGGTCCCATACCCGACGGCTGCGGTGGAACCATCGACTGCGGATATTGCGACGACGGCCTGCTTTGTGGAACCGGGGACAACAGGGGTGAATGCATCGACCCCTCGGAAGCTTCTCCATGCGAACCCTTGACCTGTGATGATTATCCGGAGGTCAACTGCGGCCAGATGTCCGACGGATGTGGAGGACTGACCGACAGTTGCGGTGAGTGTACGGCCCCCGAGATCTGCGGCGGCGGCGCCCTTCCCAACGTCTGTGGTGCCGACCCCGCAGAGGGCTGCGAGGGATTATGCGCCGACCAGGCCATCTGCTCCGCCAACGACCCTCAGGACGCCACCACCATCACGGGCACCGTCTTCGCCCCCAATGGCTCTCTTCCCATCCCCAACGCCGTCGTCTACGTGCCCAACCTCGACGATCTCGACGACCTTCCCCCCATCGAACCCGCTACCGAATGCGTGACCTGTGAGGACGAAGAGCTCGGAAATCCCCTGGTGGGAACCGTCTCCGACTGGGATGGCTCCTTTGAGCTTCGCCACGTCCCGGCGGAGACCGAATTTCCCCTGGTCATCAAGATCGGGCAGTGGCGCCGAGTCGTCACCATCGGGCCTCTGTCTCGCTGTGAGAATCACTCGTTGACGGCCGAACAAACCCGACTTCCCACCCGCCAGCACGAGGGAACGATCCACGACAACATCCCCCAAACGGCCGTCTCCACAGGCCGAGTCGACGCCATGGAATGTGTCTTTCATCTGATGGGCGTTGAGGAATCGGAGTTCACCCGGCATTCCCAGGATGGCAGGATCCACCTCTACCGCTCAAACGGTGGCGTTCCGGACACGCAGTTGGCCAATGCCTGCAGCGGACGATGCGGCAATCAATCCTGCATCGATCACAACCCGGGAAGCTGTGGCACCGGCGCCGACGGAGACTTGCTGCGCGACAACCTCGCCAACCACCTCTACGACGATCAGGCCACCCTCAACAGCTACGATATGGTCATCATGGACTGCGAGGGCTACGACCGATCGAGCTACCGCACAGACGCAAAGTTGGATCGCATCAAGAATTACGTCGACTCCGGCGGCCGGCTCTTTGCCTCTCACTTCGCCTACGACTGGCTGCACGACACCGACGAGCTTCAGGACACGGCCATCTGGGGCGGCGGCGGCTTCGGATCCTATACCCGGGCCAACGTCGATGTCTCCTGGCCGGGAGGATCCCGTTTCTGGGACTGGCTGGTGCTCAACAATGCCAACTACGACAATAACCACCAGATCGAAGTCTATGACCCCCGGGGCTACGCCATCGACATCGACGAAAACCTCGCCGATCGCTTCGTCTATACCGTGGGAGCTCAGCACAACGTCAACTACGATTCCGTCCAGCAATATACCTTCGACACCCCCGTCTATGCTCCCGCCGACGAACAGTGTGGACAGGTCGCCTACAGCGCCTTCCACGTCGCCAACGTCTCCATCGGTGGGGGACCGGCCTTCCCCTCCTATTGTCCATCCGCGATGAGCCCTCAGGAGAAGGTCCTGGCCTATATGCTATTTAACCTCGCCGCCTGTGTGACCGCCGACGACGAACCGCCGCCGCCTGAATGCCACCCCCGCACTTGCGCGGACGTGGGTGCAGAATGTGGACTGATCGCCGATGGCTGTGGAGATATCGTCGACTGCGGCGATTGTCCCTCACCACAGATCTGCGGCGCCGATCCGGATCGTCCCAACGAATGTGCCCTTCCCTGCGAACCCCTGACCTGTGAAGAGCACGGCGCCGAATGTGGTGAGGTCGATGACGGCTGCGGTGAGATCATCGACTGCGGAGAATGTCCGGGCGACCAGGTTTGTGACGGAAATCAGTGCCGCTGTCTGGAGCTTGGCGAGTCCTGTGAATCGAGCAGCCAGTGCTGCTCCGAACAATGCGGCATCAGCGGCGGAGAGGGACAGTGCGTTCTGGGCTGACTGAGGCGTCCCGCATTGATCGCCAGCAATGCCTGGTGGTGCTCGGCGAAAGCCTTAAACCACTAACGCCGCCGAAGCCGGACCTGCACCCCGTAGCGAGGGCTGATGGTGGGAACCGTGCGGGCGGGAAATTGCTGACCGGGAAATAACTCCAATTTAAAGCGCTGCATCAAGACGGCGGTCACGATTTTGGCCTCCAACTCTCCAAATCTCATGCCGATGCAGGTTCGCGGTCCTCGACCGAAGGGCACATACGCTCCGGATTCGAGGGCGCGATAGCGCTTTTCGCTAAACCGCTCGGGATTGAAGGCCTCCGGATCGGGAAATAATTGCGGAAGGCGATGGGTCACCCAGGAGCAATAGGTGACGTGAGTATTGGCGGGAATGCGGTAGCCGTAGATGGAGAATTCCTTTCTCGCAAAACGAGGACCGAACCAGGCCGGCGGATATAGCCGCAGCGTCTCCTTGAGGACCATGTCCAGATAGGGCAGGCCGTCGAAAAAATCGTCCGCCCCGGGCTCACGGCCCTCCAACTCCTCGTCGATCTCGCGTTGGAGCCGGTCGTAGACGTCGGGATGACGACAGATCAGGGTAAATAGCCAGGCCACCGTGGCCGCCGTCGTGTCGTGACCGGCGAAGAGCAACGTGAAGAGATGGTCGCGGATTTCGCGCTTCGTAAAGCGCTCGCCATCGGCCTCGGCGTGACACAATAGATCCAGCACCGCCTCTCCCCCTTCGGGCCAGGCGCGTCTGGTATCGATCTCTTCGGCGATGACCTCGTCGAGCTTCTCGACGTGCCTCTTCATCCGAGACTGATGCGAGCCCGGTCCCCGCATCAAGAGGGTCTGCCAGAAATAGCCGTCGTAATAGCCTAGCCCCTTCTCGAAGTGTTCGGCGAAGAATTGGGCCCGGTCCTTCGGTGTATCCATTCCCAGGAGCACGTCGCCGGCTATCTTGAGCGCCAGCCGCCGGGTCCAGCCGTGAAGTTCGAAGAGATCGCCGGCCTCCAATTCCTGGGACGCCTCCACCGCGCGGGCCACCATTCGCTGGCCATAGCTTCGAATCCGTGCCGGATAAAAGGCCGGCGCCAAAAGCTTTCTCGCCCGGTCGTGTTCATCGTCGTCGGTGGTCAAAAGCCCATAGCCGATAAAGGGAATCAGCTCCGCCAGGAGCCCCTGCTCCCAGGAAAAATCGCGATAGTCCGTCACCAAGATCTTTTGATTGGCCTCGGGACCTATCAAGAACACCATCTCCTGACCCAGAAAACGCAACGTGAACGCCGGGCCGTACTCCTCGTAGTACTTCATCAGCGTCCCCAGGGGATTTTCGTGCAACTGCTTCCCCATGGCATAGCTAAAGTGGGGAAATGACGTCGGCCCCGGCGGGAGGTCGTGCAAGAAACCGTGGATCCTTAATTTCATGACGACACTCCCATGACGTGTTTAGTTGTAGCGGATAACCGGTATGCTTCATTATAGCCGCAGTTTTTCACAAGACCAGAACGGCCGACTTCTCGATGAAATCTCCAAATACCTACGGCACGTTCACCGGCGTCTTCATGCCGACGGTGATCATCCTCGCCATCTTTTTATATCTTCGGCTGGGCTGGACGGTGGGAAACGCCGGTCTCTTCGGTGGACTCCTCATCGTCCTTTTGTGCTTCGGCATCACCGGCGCCACGGCGCTGGCCATGTCGTCCATCACCACCAATATTCGCATCGGCGCCGGCGGTCCCTACTCCATCATCTCTCAATCCCTGGGCCTGGAGGTGGGGGGCAGCGTGGGCATTCCCCTCTATCTGTCCCAGGCGCTCATCATCACTCTATATATCTTCGGTTTTCGCGAGGGCTGGCTACTGATCTTTCCCGATCATCCCGCACTCCTCGTTGATCTGTGCACCTTCGCCGCTCTCTTTCTCGTCACCTACGTCAGCACCTCTCTGGCCTTCAAACTCCAGTACGTGGTGTTGGCCATCATCGCCCTGTCCCTGGCCTTTGTTGCCATCGCCGCCGCCACGGGACCCCTTGCCGAGGGCGGTCTTCGCAGCGCCGAATCCTGGGGAGGCTTTGAAGATGCCTCGTTCTGGACGGTCTTCGCCGTATTCTTCCCCGCTGCCACGGGAATTACGGCCGGGGCGAATATGTCGGGGGAGTTGGA
>SLPW01000223.1 GCA_007131755.1 Myxococcales bacterium
CTGCTGATTACGCTGCAAACAGCTCGACGTTGGTTACTGAGCGGGGGGTTGTGCTCCTCTCTGCCTTACGGGGTGTGCGGCGGGGACTGCCGATGGCCGGGAGACCATCGTCTCCGAAAAAATACGGATCGTCCCGGAGACGATAGGGTCTTGCCTATCGGCAGTAGGCAGTTGGCGAAACAGCACTCTCCCACACGTAACCTCTCCCCATCGAAACCAGTACAAACCCGTCGGAGCTGTTTGCCGCGCTTTAGCGACGCTTCGCGAGCTCTGCCGCGCCTCCGCGTACCAGCGCTCTTTTTTCGCGAGGCAGCGCTCTGCGTACAGCGCTTCGCGCCTCCGCGTCCGTGAATTGCAGGTCAGAGCGTTGAGCGAACCTGGAACGCTTACGGCTTCTCCCATCCTTTTCTGCGGTCCCTCCCCTTCTGTGATTATATTCTTTGAATGAACATCGTTGAGGTATCGTAGATGGTCTGATCTCCCGACTTGTCGGGATTTTTTCGTCTCTCTGCCGGCCGGCGCCGGCAGCCCTGCCATGAAATTTTGGGGATTGATTTGAAACGTCGGTAACCTGGCGGGCATCTGAAGCCGCGTAGTGTCTTCGTGCCATCCGTCGAAATTGCGACGCAGCTCTGCGGAGCTGCGAATCAATTTTTGTCGCCGGTACGAAGGACGAGCAGTAAATCTGTGTACAGTCCCTGTCCTCCATGGGGGTTGTACTTTCGCTTTACCAGGGGGTAACACAGTTATGACCCGACAACCACACGACTCGTCACACAATCGCGAACATCTCGAACGCTTTGTGGACGAGGACGGAGATATGGTGCTCGACGCCACTTCTCTCGACGACGTCTCGGAGCTTTTCGGCGATCTCAGCCTTCCCTTGATGCGACAGTCGGACCTGAATCTTCCGGCCAACGCCGATCCATTGACCGCTTATCTATCTCGACTCAATTATATTGAACCCCTGCCGGCAGACGAACAGCAGCACCTGGCGGAGCGATATATCGACGACCAGGACGTCAACGCCGGCAAAGTTCTGGTGATGACCAATCTGCGGCTGGTGGTCAAGCTGGCCCGCGAGTACCAACGCCGCTGGACCAACCTGCTCGACCTCGTCCAGGAGGGAAACGTCGGACTCGCCGAGGCCATCACCCGCTACGATCCCTATCGCGGTGTCAAATTCACCAGCTACGCCCAGTACTGGATACGGGCGATGATCCTCAACTATCTGATGAATCACATCCATCCGGTGAAGATCGGATCGTCGCGAGCGGGACGAAAACTCTTCTACAACCTCAAAAAAGCCCGTCGTGAGCTGCGACGCCAGGGACAGGAGCCCACGCCGGCGGCCATCGCCGAATATCTGGAGGTAGATGAAAAAGAAGTGGTGCGCATCGCCGCCCAGCTCGACGCGCCGCCGGTATATCTCGACGCTCAGGCGCCGGGCCATGAGACGACCACCATCGGAGAGTTGATGCGCGCCGATGGTGCCGACCCCGAGGAGGTGGTCACCGATTACGACCTGGCGAGCCGGCTACGGGAGGCCATGGAGGCCTTCGGCGCGCAGATCGAAGACGATCGCGAACACGCCATCTGGCATGAACGCATGATCCTCGACGAGGGCAAGAGCCTCGTCGATCTCGGCGATGATTGGGGGGTATCCAAGGAGAGAATTCGCCAGGTGGAGGTGGGCATCCGCGACGACTTTCGCCGCTTCTTACTCGATCGCCTCGGCGACCACGTCAAAGACGAGTTCGTAGAGCGCTTAATCGGTTAAACAAACGCCTTCGCAGGCAAGCAACGTACATCGCAGGCAACCCTCAAATGGAAGTTCGCGCCGGTTTTCAGGCGCCCCAAATAGACGAAGTCTCGAATGATCAACGGCCGTCTATTTGGGGCGCCTGTACTGCGGCGCAAAAACATCATTTGGGGGTTGCCTACACAACCTCTTTCTCCTCCCCATCCCCATCGCCCCCACCATCACGGCGCTCGCGAACCGTCTCCTTGATCATCTCCACCACCATCAACGCCACGCCCACGCAGATCAGGGCGTCGGCGACGTTGAAGGTCGGCCAGCGGTGTTCCGCCGTATATTTCCAGACGATGAAGTCGATGACGTAGCCGTATTGGACGCGATCGATAAAATTGCCCAGCGCCCCGGCGGCGATCAACGCCAACCCCCAGAACAGTAGCTGTTGCTGCCAGCGCACGCCCTTTAAAAGCCCCAATATGATCAGCAATGCGACGATACTGACGCCGATCAAAAAGGGCCCAAAAGTATCCGGATCGTCACTGAAGATGCCGAAGGCCGCGCCGGGATTTCTGGTATATTCGTAGACCCAATAATTCTCGATGACCACCACCCGCCGATCGGCGATCTCGATTCGATCTCCCGCAGCAACCTCGGAGTCCGGCCTGAGTCGATCTCCCTCCACCAGGCGTGAGTGTCGACGGGCGATCTCATCGACCTCTTCGGTGGAATTTCGACTCAACTCCTCTTCGAGAAATTCGCGAAGGGTCATGCCGTCGAATTCCCCATCGACCTCCACCACCATGGAGTGGGGAATGCGCTGATTCGCCAGCCGCTGCTCGGCGATATGCTTCGTCCACTGATCGACGACGACCAATACGGCCACGGCGAGGACGAAGACGGCGTATTTCTTGATGGATTCGTTCTTCATATATCCAACCCTTCGACCACCTCGCCACAGCGAGAGCAGATCTCGTCGTCACTTCCCGGCTCGACCCAATAATTCCAGCACCGCGGGCACTTCTGCCCCTGCGATGCCTCGACGCGACAGGAGACCAAAGAGTCTGCGTCCGCTTCGCCTTCGACGACCTCGGCGTCGCTGACGATGAATAGCGCAGCAAGCCGGTCTTCATATTCCCGTAACATCTGGAGCGTCGCTCCTTCGGCGGCCACTTGAACCTCCGCCTGCTGACTGCTGCCGATGATCGGATCTTCCTCACCGGAGGGAGCTCGCGCCTGTTCCAACGCCTTCTGAACCTCGTCACGAATCTCGAGAAGTCGCTCCCAGCTCTGTCCCAGATCCTCATCTCGCCAATCAATGGCTTCCGTCGGAAATTCCGCCAAAAATACACTCTCCGGCGCACCTTCTTCCGTCGGAAGATGTTCCCAGACCTCCTCACAGGTAAAGGAGAGGATCGGGGCCACCGCCCGCACCAGCGCTTTCAGGACCAGCCAATACGCCGTCTGTCCCGAGCGCCTCAGCTCGCCATCCGGCGTCTCGCAGTACATTCGGTCCTTGGTGATGTCCATATAGATATTGGACAGATCCACCGTGCAGAACTGCACCAGCCGGTGATAGACGACATGGAATTCGTAGTTCCGGTAGGCATTTTCGATGCGCTCCACCGTCTGCGATGCGCGGTGGAGAATCCAGCGGTCGATCTCCTCGAGCTCCTCGACGTCCATCGCCTCAGCGGGATCGAAATCGGCCAGATTTCCAAGCAAAAACCGAAAGGTATTTCGCACCTTGCGGTAGGCATCGGTGACGCGACCGATGATCTCCTTCGACAGCGCCACATCCCCGCGATAATCCACGGCGGAGACCCACAATCGAAGAATTTCGGCCCCGTTTTTGTCGAGCATCTTCTCCGGAGGCTCGAAATTCTTGCTGGACTTCGAATATTTCTTTCCGTTCTCGTCGGTGACGAACCCGTGGGTCAGACAGGTGTCGTAAGGGCTATGTCCTCGAGATACGATGCCGCACATCAGGCTGGACTGAAACCAGCCCCGATGTTGGTCGCTGCCCTCGAGGTACAGATCGGCCCGATCGCCGATTCCCAGCATCCGGTCCAATACGGCCGCCCAGGACACGCCCGAGTCGAACCACACGTCCAGAATATCCATCTCCTTTCGGAAGTCGTCGCCGCCGCATTCCGGACACTTCGTCCCCTCCGGAGCGAGCTCCGAGGGCTCGCGCTCGAACCACACGTCGGCGCCGCCCTCTTCGACCAACTCCGCGACGTGATCGGCGATCTCCTTCGTCGCCAGTGCCTCGTCGCAGCCGCGGCAAAATAGCACGGTGATCGGCACGCCCCAGATGCGCTGTCGGCTGATGCACCAATCGGGGCGACTCTCCACCATCCCCCGGATGCGGTCTTCGCCCCAGCCGGGCACCCAATTGACCCTGTCGATCTCCGACAACGCCTCGTCGCGGAGTCGAAACCCCTGAGGCTTATCCACCGTCTCCGGCTCCATGGCCACGAACCACTGCTCGGTGGCCCGAAAGATCACCGGCTTCTTGCTTCGCCACCCATAGGGATAGCGGTCAATCGTCACTCGTTCGCCCGGCTCATTGAGCAACAACCCCAGCGCGTCGAGATACTTCGCGATATGCTTATTCGCGCTCAGGACGTGCATCCCCTTCAGGTTCACCGACTCCTCACTATCGTCCTGGCGAAGCGGGAAATCCTCCTTGAACTTCCCTTCCTCATTCACCGGACAAACCACGCCGAGGCCGAATTGCTGACCCAGGGCGAAGTCCTCCTGACCGTGGCCGGGAGCGGTGTGGACGCATCCCGTACCCTGATCGAGGGTGACGTAATCGGCGGGCAGCAGCACCGAATCCCGGTCCAGCCAGGGGTGCTGCGCTTTGAATCCGCGACCCTCTCCGAGCTCACCCACCAATTTGCGACCCTCGAAGCTGGCGAGCACCTCGAAATCCTCCACATCGCAATCGTCGAAGACGCTGTCGCGAAGGCCCTCGGCCACCACCAGCGCTTCTCCGTCGACGTCCACCAACTGATAGTTCAGCTCCGGGTGAAGGGCGATCGCCAGGTTTGCCGGGAGCGTCCAGGGCGTGGTCGTCCAGATCAACACATAGGTCTCTCGGTCGCCTGCTGCCTCGGCCAGCTCTTCC
>SLPW01000212.1 GCA_007131755.1 Myxococcales bacterium
CGCCACGGACCACAACGTCATCCAGGACCGCACGATCTGGGAAGACGCCGAGATCTTCGCCGAGAACCTCTACCAGACGGGCCTGATGGACGATCGCGACTACGGCACCTACCGCCGCCTCTACGACGCGATCCGCACCCAGATTCAGCCCCCGGATCTGATGATCTACCTTCGCTGCCCCATCAAGGCCGTCAAAAAACGCATCGCCATGCGCGGCCGCGATATGGAGAAGAATATCCCCCGGGCCTACCTCAAACGCCTCCACACCCTCTACGAGGATTGGATCGACAACTACGCCCTGTCACCGCTGGTGATCATCCCCTCCCACAAGCTCGATTACGTCACGGATCTGGTGGACTGCCACGATATTTTGACGACGATTGAGAAGTATTTGTGAGGGGACGACGTTGCCCTCTTACGACCCGATACGAATAGGTAAGTTGCCCGATCTCCGATCCCCACCCTCGATGCAAAAAACGCATCTTCAGATGGGGTGACCACAGGCGCCGCTGGAAAGCGCGGCGCTGCGCGTAGACTACAAGCACGCGCAACTACCACTGTTATCGACGGGTAGGGGTTCGCAGGGCTGATGACGTCGGAAGCGTGGCCGTTGCGGGTGCTTGTTGTTTACCCGCCGCCGAGGCGTTTTTTGCCGAGGCTTGTGGTGACCCGGTCTGACCGAAGGGAGGGCCGGGATGGAGAAGCTAAGAAACCGACTCCAGAGCAATCACCTTCCCCGACTTCGTAAGCCCATTCTCCTCGACGTCGTACGTAGGAATGAGCCGCTTTAGATGCCGGCGCACCCGGTCGTCTTCGCCGCCTTCGGCGGCTTCCAGGAGGTCGGCGAGCACTGAGAGGGGGTCGCTGACGCGCTCGGCGTCGCCGTCGCCGGCGAAGATCTTTTCGTGCTCCGTGCGCTCCAACTTGTCGTGATCCAGGGCCAGCTCTTCGAAGAGCTTCTCGCCAGGTCGAATGCCCGTAATCTCGATATTTACGTCGTCCTCCGTCAATCCGGACAGCCGGATCATATCCCTGGCGAGGTCCATGATCTTCACCGGCTTGCCCATATCGAGGATGAATAACTCGCCGGTTCGAAAGCTGGCGGCCTGCAGGACGAGCTGCGTGGCCTCTGGGATGGTCATGAAGTAGCGCGTCATCTCCCGGTGAGTCACCGTGACGGGGCCGCCGTTTTTGATCTGCTCGCGGAAGATGGGGATGACGCTGCCGTTGGAGCCCAGCACGTTTCCGAAGCGCACGGCGCAGAAATTGGTGCTGTCGCTATGACGCCCCAGATGGCGTACGTAGAGCTCGGAGGCCCGTTTGGTGGCGCCCATGACGCTCGTGGGATTGACGGCCTTGTCCGTGGAGATGAGCACGAAGGAGTCGGCGCCGTATTCGTCGGCCAGGTCGGCGACGATCTTGGTGCCCTTGACGTTATTCTTGACGGCCTCCGAGGGATGGGCCTCCATCAAGGGCACGTGCTTATAGGCCGCGGCGTGGAGGATGACCTCCGGCTTAAACTCCTCGAAGACCTCGCGCATGCGAGCTTCGTCGGCCACGTCGGCGATGGTGGGATGGAGGTTGTCGTGAAATTCGCCGAGCTCCCGATCGATGAGAAATAGCGGGGTTTCGGCGCAGTCCACCATCACCAGGCTTTTGAGGTTGTAGCGCAGCACCTGACGGCAGATCTCGGAGCCGATGGAGCCTCCGGCGCCGGTGACCATCACCCGGCGCCGCTCCAGAAAGCGGCCGATGGAGTTCGTGTCCAGCTCTACCGGCTCGCGACCCAGGAGGTCCGTGATCGCCACCTCCCGGATCTGCTGCACTGACACCCGGCCCTCCACGACGGTCTCGAAGGCGGGGACGATGCGAGCCGTGACGTCGGCGCGCCGGGCAAGGTCGACCACGTTTCGCACCGCATCGCTCCCGGCCGACGGCATGGCGATGATCACCTCGTCCACGTCGTGTTTTTCCGCCATCCTGGGAAGGGCGTCCACCGGACCGAGCACGCGAACCCCGTGGACGCGAAGCCCCTGCTTGTAGGGATCGTCGTCCAGAAAGCCCACGGGCCGGTAGTTGATATTTCGATTGCGCGTGATCTCCCGAATCAGCGCCTCGCCAGTGTCCCCGGCGCCGGCGATGAGCACCGGCTTTCTCGGCCCCTCGGCCTTATTGGCTACCAGATTCTCCCGCATCAGCCGGATGCCACCGCGGGCGCTCCCCAGAAGAAAGAGGGCCAACCCGAAGTCCAGGATATAAATCGACCGCGGCACGCTGGAGGTCAAAAATAGGACGTTTACGGCCAGCCACACCCCCGACGCCGCCGCCAGCGCCCGCGTCAACGCCACCACGTCGTAGAGACTGACGTATTTCCACCATCCCTGGAACATCCGAAGGGCGGCGAAGACCGCCAACTTGATGCCCAGCATGGGAAGAAGCCCCTTCCACATCACCTCTTGCTGCGACTCGGGGATGGCGAAATCAAAGCGCAATACGAAGGCCGCCATATAGGCCAACGCGAAGAAGACGGCGTGAATCAGCACCAGGATCGACACCCGTCCCCAGCGCGGCATACGCGGCAGGTTGTCCAGCCATGATAGTCGGGATGTACTCATACTTCTCGAGCCCCTGAACGTCCGATTCGGCTACCTACGGGCCCGTTTTAACAGAGATTCGAGGGGATTACCAAGATTGCGTTGTAAAGAAATTCCCACCCCGGCCCTCCCTGCGGTCAGACCGGGTCACCACAGGCCTCGGCAAAAGACGCCTCGGCGGCGGGTAAACAGCAAGCACCCGCAACGGCGACGCGATCGACGCCATCGGGCAACGCATAATTTTTCGCAAACTCTCGATAACAATAATAGGCCTTCTTCATCGTTCTCCTATCCGGAGTACTCAATGCCTTTCACTCGCCTCCGCTATCACATTATCCTCGCCACAAAGCACCGCCGCCCCTGGATTACCACCGATGTCGAGGACTTCCTCTATCCCGTACTTGCTCGAACCACGAAACACCTCGGCGGCAGACTCATAGCTATCGGTGGCATCGAAGACCACGTACATATGGCGTCGGCCTATCCACCGGAGATTTCGCCCTCCAAGTTTGCAGAGTGCCTCAAATCGGAATCAACGGGAGCCCTCAAACGCCACCGCCGAGCTCTGTGGCACTTCGAGTGGGCCGACGGATATACCTGCTTTACCGTATCCTCCCACGACCTCACTGGCCTCATCACCTATATTAAGAGCCAAAAAAAACATCATCGAGACGACGATCTCTGGAAACTCCACGAACCCAAAACGTCATAGAGCCCCCTGAGCGTCGATAGCAGTGGCAGTAATCAGCCTCGCGAAGCCCCTAAGCGTCGATAGCAGTGGCAGTAATCAGCCTCGCGAAGCCCCTAAGCGTCGATAGGAGTGGCAGTAATCAGCCTCGCGAAGCCCCTAAGCGTCGATAGCAGTCGCAGTTGCGCGTGCTTGTAGTCTACGCGCCGCGCCGCGCAGTGCAGCGGCGCCTGTGGTCACCCCATCTGAAGTCCGGCACTCAATCGCCACTCGACGCGCACAGATGAACCGAACCCCTACAGGGGCGATTGAGTGCCGGACGAGGGTGGGGATCGGACCCTCAACTACCTCGAAACTCCCGCCGAAACCTCTCGATCTCCTCCTCTCCCGCCACTTCATTCCGCCGCTCAAATAACCACCGCCCGCCACCGACCCTACCCGCCGCGCGATAGACCCCCTCACGCAAAAGCGTCTTCGCATATTGCACTCCCATCGCCACCGGAGCGCGCCGGAAATCGCGCCGACAACATCGCCGCCGGCAGCGAAAGGCCAATAGCGCCTCCCCCATCGCCCCAGGCGACCAGGACTCACGATAGGCATAGCCCACATCGCGAAGCACGCCGTAGTGGCGACCCCCCAGCACGCGGGTAAAGAAATCCTGATCCTCGGCGCGCCGAAGATCTGTGTCGAATCGGAAGCGCTGCGCAAGATGCCGGCGAATCATGACCGTCGAAAACGCCACCTGCGGCGGCCTGTGCCGGCGGCTCTTTCGCACCTCGAAGGGCTCCTCCGTGAAAGTACTCACACCCACCAACGCCATATCGGAGCCGATGACATCTCGAAATACGGCCATCGACATAAATACCGCCCCCAACTCCGGCCGCCTCCGCATCACCTCGAGCTGACGCTCGAGCTTATCCCGATAATACCAATCGTCGGCGTCCAACATGCACACATATCGCCCCCGCGCCATCTCCAACCCCTTTTGCCGCGCCGCCCCCCGACCCCGATTCTCCTCGAAGCGATGAACCCGAATCCTTCCGTCACCCACAGCCCGCACCACCGGCTCCACCGGCACCGCACAGCCGTCGTCCACCACCAGGCACTCCCAATCCCCCACGGTCTGCGCCCGCAGCGACCCCAACGCCAACGGCAGCGTATCCACCGCATCGTAGCAAGGCAGGATGATCGAAATCAGTGGCGGCATGAGGTGTTCGGGCATCTAGAAAGGGTGTCCGGAATTCCGGAGCGGCTCAAAGTCCAATCCCCACCCTCGGCGCAAACAACACGCCTTCAGATGGGGTGACCACAAGCGCCGTAAACAACACGGCGCGGCGCGTAGACTACAAGCACGCGCAACGGCCACCGCTAACGACGAATAGGGACTCGCGAAGATTATTTCGTCGGGAACGTCGCCGTTGCGGGTGCCTGTTGTTTACCCGCTGCCGAGGCGTCTTTTGCCGAGGCCTGTGGTCACCCGGTCTGACCGAAGGGAGGGCCGGGATTCGAACCTCAAACCTCCGGCAATCTTCTTTGCTCCCGAACCAGACGAATAAAGGCTCGCGAAGATTATTTCGTCGGGAACGTCGCCGTTGCGGGTGCC
>SLPW01000003.1 GCA_007131755.1 Myxococcales bacterium
AAAAGCCCCGGACCGAAGACTTCGGTCCGGGGCTTTTTGCTCCCACTTACACGGCGCGGCTCGTCAGGAATTGCGCTCCAACTCTTGGAATTTCTTCTCCAGGGGATCGACGTCCAACTCGTCGTCGAGGCTGACTTCGGTATCGTCGTATTCGAGCAGCGCCGGCTGACCCGTCTCCACCGGCTGCTCCGAGGAGCTTCCTCCCAGAAGGAGCTTATAGCCCAAAAACAGCACGAGTCCGATGATCAGCGCTGGAATGACGAGACTGAGCACGA
Organism: Myxococcales bacterium; assembly: GCA_007131755.1. Lineage (GTDB taxonomy): Bacteria > Myxococcota_A > Bradymonadia > Bradymonadales > Bradymonadaceae > SLJM01. The sequence goes on from SLPW01000003.1 coordinate 276, forward strand.
AGCCCACAAGCCCCACGAGCAGCCATATCAAAAAGCGAATGAGAACGATGACGCCGATGATAAAGGCCACGATCTTGAAGATCGTCCACCAGATGGAGCCGTCGCCGCCATCGCCACCGGATGTATTGTTGTTGGACATGATAACTCCACAAAAAGAAGGAAAGGGTAAGCGTATAACGAACAAACCGCGCCAGTTATTCGGGCTCAGGGAGGATCGAATTGACAGGGCTCGCCGTCGCAGATGTCGACGATCACTCCCTCACGTAGAAAGGTATCGAGTTGAATGAGCGCTTCTTCTACGGAACCCAGCCAACCGTGGGGATCGCCGACTTCGTCCTGAGGAGGGCGATTGGCCCTGTCGGGCCAGGGATTTCCGAAGTCGAATAACACCGTCCCCGACCCCTCATGGTCGTAAGGGGCGTATTGAACGCCATAGGGGTCGCGCTGGGAGTCGTAATTCTCCATCAGGGGAATGTCGATATCAGAACGGGCGACGTTTTCGTTGGTGATGGTGGCAACCTGCCAATCTCCCTTGGCGACCGCCAATAATACGTCACGCGGCTGACCATCAAAGGGCTCGGAGCGAATGTGGCGCAGAAAACTGACCGGCTCCGTCGTTGACCACATCAAACTCATGGCGGCGATATTGAGATTTCGATCTGCCGAGGAGCGATAGGTGAGCGTCATAAAATCGTTGAAGTCATCGAAGTTCACTGACCGATGGAGCAGCGTAGAGTAGTTATTGCCCGGAACCGCCAGGTACCCGCGTTCGATATCCGGCGTCAATGCCATGAAGGTAGCGCCGAAAATTCCTCCCTGAGAGCCACCCATATAGTGGACGTCGTCGGGATCGATGGATAACTGCTCGTCGCCCGGCTCCAACTCCACCAGGGCTTCGGCAGCGGTGCGTGCCAACAACAAATACTCCAACAACCCCTGGTGGAGACGATCGGAGAGGGCGATGAAGTGATTGAGATCCTGCACCGCCTCCTGCGCTGCGTCGCCTTCGGTGTGGGCCATGCCGACCAGATCGACGGCGACCACCACATAGCCCGCTTGCTCGGCGATCTGGCCGAGATGATCGGCGTAGATCTCCCACCGGCCTCCCAGAAGCCCATGACCGTAGACGATAAGCCCCACTTCCTCTCCCTCCAGCGCTCGATAGGGGATCCGGACCAAGACCGGTACCTGCCGCGGCTCCCCGACTCTTTGAATCTGACCGTCTTCATCGCGACTCAATTTCCAGGCATCACTGATCCCGTCGTAGGGCTCCATATAGTGCGGGACTTCCATGACGGCTTCGACGGTCATACCGATGTACGGGTCATAGTCGTCGTCGTCGGGATCATCGGAGTGATGGAAGAATACGTCTTCTACGGACCAATCGACGCCCTCTTCGTCGGCGAAGGCGAAGGCATCGTCGCGGATCTGAAGCATCGGCTGGTGAAGGGCATCGCTGCTTGCGGTGACGAAGTCCCAGGCCAGGGTCACGTCATCCGGGGAAATCCCGTCCCCTTCCAGAAGATTGAAGACATCGTCGAAGCGCTCCTGACGATGAGCGAGCACGGGATCGCCCCCTGCGTCGCCGGCGACGAGTGCAGCGAAGCTCTCCGACGGCTCGATGGGTTCGCCGGCGGTGGTCTCCAGATCGCGAAGGGCGACGATATATCGCGTATTATTCTCGAGAATGACGGCGGGCCGGATAAATAGGGTCTGGCTCTCCGCATCGTCCTCCAGAGCGTCGAGCTCTGCCCAGTAGGGGATTCGCTCCAGCGACTCGCCACTTACTTCGTACAGAAGTATCTGGGCATCGCCGGCCATGGAATCCTCGATTTCGTATTCTCCGGGAAGGTCCGAGTCGTCCAGTTCCGGAAACTTCACCATAATCGGAACGCCCAGATCGTAGCCGTCCAGATGCTCGAAGAGCTGCGGCCGAACGTGGATTCCCTGTTGGTTTGCGGGAAGCGTTTCTTCATCGAACTTCAACCGATATCCCGTGGCCGTCTCTTCATCGCTGGAGAGGTAGAGGTTCGACGGCCAGGGAAAGGCGCAGACCCCGGGGTTGAGGTCGTCACAGGTCGCCAGGGGATCTCCCGGTGGTCCGTCATAGACGTCTTCTTCGACGTCTTCTTCGACGTCCGCTCCGGGGCCGGCGTCGGGATCTTGAACGCCATTTTCGTCATCGCTGCAGGCAGCGACGAAGACGGCTATGATCAGAAAAACGAGCAGCGTCCGATTGAAGAGCATTGGCAGTCCGATTTGCGTCAGAAATTTATGTGTCAACAACTACGGCGCATCATACTGAGCCGAACGCCGCTTTTGAAGGGCTCTTCGACGCCGCCGGTGATCGCCCCCGCGCGCCCTGTCCGCCAACGCTCCTCGGCCCCCGCGTGCCTTACCCGCCAAAGCTCCTCGGCCCCTGCGTGCCTTGGCCGCAGGTGAAGAAGACTGGTCCGCTACCTGGCTTTCGCTTCGCTCCTCGGCCCCTGCGTGCCTTGGCCGCAGGTGAAGAAGACTGGTCCGCTAGAAGTTGCCCTTCGCCACAGCACTAACGGATTACCCCAAGCGCGACTCGAGAGCATTGGCGAGTTTCTCGTAGTCCCGAGCCCGGTTGTAGAGTTGAGCGCTGATGCGCAGCAGCCGCCGCTTCGGCGACAGGATATGCATGATCGGAACTTCGATGCCCTCTTCCGTAAAGAGGGTCATCTGAAGTGGATCGGGATCGAAGAGAGTCTTCGGAAGTGGATCCTGACTGGCAGGAAGTTCGACGGCTGCCGTAAAGCCAATCATGGAGTCGGGACATAGAGGCTTAGTTCCCACGACGTCACACAGAAGTCTTCGGGCATCCAACGCCAGTTGGTGGTTTCGCTCTCGGATCCCAGACCAGCCCCCGGGGACGAGCGAGGGGAGAAATTTGATGACATCAGGGACGCACAACCATGGCGTGGGATCACGAGTGCCCGTCCAGTCGAACTCCAGATGAAAACGAGATCGGCCCTCGACGTCGATGCCAGCCCCGTGGCTGATAGCCAGCGGACGCACCTCGTCGAGCCGATCGTCGCGTACGCGAAGAAAGGCCGACCCTCTGGGGGCACATAGCCATTTATGACAATTTCCGACGTAATAGGCGGCGTCCAACTCATCGAGATCGAGTTCGACCATGCCCGGGGCGTGTGCGCCATCGACGAGGGTATCCACCCCGCGCCTGGCGAGGGCGTCGACGATTTCCTTGATGGGCAGCACGAGGGCGGAAAAAGCGGTGACGTGATCGATGAGCGCCACTTTTGTGCGCTCCGTCACGGCGTTGATGATGGCCTCCACCACGTCTGCAGGGCCTTCGACGGGAAAGGGAAGCTGTGCCACCTCGACGCGGGCTCCCGTCCTCTCGGCGACGAAATGACAGGCGTTGGTGCACGCTCCGTAATTATGATCCGTGATGAGGATCTCATCGCCCTCTTCGAACTCCATGGAGCGAAGCACGGCATTGACGCCCTCGGTGGTATTGGTGACGAAGGCGAGGTTTTGCGGTGAAGTGCCCACGAAATGAGCGAGCTCCGCTCGCGCTCGATTGAGGAGTCCCGGCAATTGACGGGCAAAGAACTGAACCGGCTGCGCTTCGAGCTGGGCGTGCAATTCCGCCTGGCGATTCTGAATACGACGGGGACAGGCACCGAAGGAGCCGTGATTCAGAAAGGTGATCGACGAGTCCAGGCTCCAGTGGGGAGACAGATCGAGCTCCACCGGCCCCTGCTCGTCGCCGCCATCGCCGGACTCCTCTTCACTCATCACCTTCGCCTCCCGCATCACTACCGGCGAGCTTCTCTTGAATCCACCCGGCGACCTTGCTGCCTTCGATCTTGGCCTGGTCACCGGACTTCATGTCCTTCATGGCGACTACGCCGGCCTCCACCTCGTCGGGGGCCAGAATGGCGACGAAGGGAATATTGCGCTGATCTGCGTATTTGAACTGCTTTCCGTAGCGATCCGTATCGGGGTAGAGATCGACGCGCAGACCCGTGGAGCGCAACTCTCGCGCAAGCCTCATGCTCTGTGGCGTCAATTCATCGTTCCACAGGGTAACGAGGACGTCCGCCGGCGGTGGTTCGTCATCGAACATCCCCTGCTCTTCCATGATGAGGAGGATGCGCTCGATGCCCAGCGAAAATCCACAGGCGGGGAGGCTCTGCTTGGTGAACATCCCCACCAACTCGTCGTAGCGTCCGCCGCCGCCGATGCTTCCCGAAGCCTGTTCGCTCCGGATCTCGAAGATGGGCCCCGTGTAATAAGCCAGCCCTCGAGCCAGATAGGGATCGACGACGAGGTGTGGCGCCGCCGGTCCGTCGCCGGCAAAGGTCAACAGGGCTTCCAGATCATCGAGGGCCGCCTCGCCGTCCTCCAGATCACCGACGGCATCGCGCAGGCGATTGAGAACGGCTTCGTTGTCCGTCTCGGCGCCGGGAAGATCCCCCAAAAGCAGTAGCAACGTGTCGATAATATCCGGAGCGATGCCGCGCTCCTCCTCCAACTCGCGCATCACCTCGTTTCGGCCCACCTTGTCGAGCTTGTCGATGGAGATGAGCGCACCATTTTGTTT
>SLPW01000282.1 GCA_007131755.1 Myxococcales bacterium
GCCGACGATGGCGAAGGCCATCAGGGCGGCGCGAAACCAGGCGCCGAAGGTGTGGGTGGTATTATCGCTGCGATCGGACATGGGCTACCGGGGGGATTGGGTCCCTTCGGGAGATAGTACAATGTAGTGTGCAGGGCAAATTCATCCCGGCCCCAACCCAGGCCCCAGCCCCGGCCCAGACCCAGGCCCGCTCTTCGCAGCGTTCCTGGATCCGGGCCGTCATTTACTCCGATCACTCCTCAGGGGGAATGGCCACCGCATCGAGGACATGGATGACCCCGTTTCTGGCAAACCAGTCGAATCCGATGATCTGCGCATTCTCGTAGAAGACGGAGTCGTTCTCGATATCGATGAAGACATCGATGTCGGCCAACGTCGGGTAGGTGCCGACGACGATGGCGTGAGAGGTCAGGGTGCCGGCGATGACGTGGAAGAGGAGGATCTGCGTCAATTGATCGCGATTTTTCTCCTTCAAGAGCTCTTCCAGAACTCCCTCGGGCAGGGCGTCGAAGGCATCATTGGTGGGCGCGAAGAGAGTCAGGTTTTCGTCACCGTCGAGAGCTTCGTCGAGTCCGGTCAACTCCAGGGCCGTGACCAACGTGGAGAAGTCCTCGTCTGTTTGGAGCAATTCGAAGATCGTCTTTTCGTCGATCTTCTTGTCCGGAATCGCGACGTCCTCGAGGGTGTGAATGACGCCGTTTTTGGCGAACCAGTCTACGTCAATGACGCGGGCGCCCTGGTAGAAGACCTCATCGTCGTGGATTTCGACGAAGGCGCTGGTGCTGGCCAAAGTCTTGATGCGTCCCTGCTCCAGGTCGGCGGAGGTCACCTTTCCTTCGACGACGTGAAAGAGCAGCAATTTGACGAGCTCGTCGCGGTTTTCCTCTTTTAGTAGTTCGTCGAGAAGACCCTCGGGGAGGGCGTCGAAGGCATCATTGGTGGGCGCGAAGAGGGTCAACTTGTCATGCCCGTCGAGGGCCTGGTCCAAACCGGTGAGTTCGAGGGCGGTCACGAGGGTGGAGAAGTCCTCGTCTGCGGCGAGCAACTCGAGGATCGTATACTTCGGCTTTTCGTCCTTTTCTTTTTCGTCTTTGTCTTTTTCGTCTTCATCTTCGTCGACTTCCTCTTCTTCTTCGTGCTCCTCGTCGACGGGCGGGATGGCGACGTCGTCGAGGGTGTGGATGACGCCGTTTTTGGCGAACCAGTCCACGTCAATGACGCGGGCGTTCTCGTAGAAAATGCCGTCTTCGTCGATGCGGACCGTCACATCGATGCCGGCCAGCGTCTCGTAGGTGCCGGCCTCCAGGTCGTCGGAGGTGACGACCCCTTCGATGATGTGGAATTTGAGCAATTCCACCAGATCATCGCGGTTTTCTTCCTTCAGGAGTTCGTCGAGTACGCCTTCTTCGAGTCGATCGAAGGCATCGTTGGTGGGGGCGAAGAGGGTGTATTCCTCCTTGCCGTCGAGGATATTCTCGAGCCCTGCAACTTCCAGCGCGGTTCGGAGCGTCGAAAAATTCTCGTCGTCGATGAGTTCGGCCAGTGATTCATCGGGGTTGGGGTTTTGTTCATCGTCGACGGTGGAGCCACAGGCGGCGATGCCGGCGACGAGGACGAGGGAGAGAAATGTGGCGAGTAATCGGTTGAGATACTGCATATTGACCTCTTCGATACTTCGATGAGTTTTCTCAGCTACGGAGTCATGCGGGGATAAGGCACCGCGCATGTCCCCCCTTGCTGAAGAGAACTGATGGCAGGCACGCCTGCCGTGTTGAGGTCGAATATAGTCAGGGGTGTGAGCGGACCAAATTTGATCTGCCTGACGCTGCCGGTTGCTCAGATGGCGATCGAGGGGAGAGAGATCTCTCCCAGGCCCTCGCCCTCGCCAAGGCCGGCGGGGCATTCGCGGCCTTCTGCTTTGGCCAGGTATAGAGCGGAGTTGATGATGCCGACGTGGGAATAGGCCTGGGGGAAATTTCCGAGAAATTCGCCGGAGGAGGGATCGATCTGCTCCGAGAGCAGGCCGACGTGATTGGCCCGGTCGGCCAGTCCGTCGAAGATGCGGTATGCCTCATCGAGGCGTCCCGAAAGGGTGAGGGCGTCGATGAGCCAGAAGGTGCACAAGACGAAGGCGCCCTCTCTGCCCGGCAGGCCGTCGGGAGCGTGATAGCGGTAGACCAGATCGTTGGTGGTCAACTGCTCCATGGTGCGATCGATGGTATTTTGAACCCTCGGGTCGTCAGGGGGCAAAAAGCCATAGATGGGGATGAGGAGATTTGCGGCGTCCAGATATGGTTTGCCCGCGATCTGGACGAAGGATTCGATCTGGTCGTCGTAGCCGTAGTCCAGGACCCACTGGCGGACCTGTTGTTTGGTGCGGTTCCAGCGCGAGGTGTCGCCGCCGACGAGGCCGAGGCGATTCAGATCCAGCGCCCGCTCCAGAGCGACCCAGACCATCATCTTGGAGTAGACGAATTGTTGGGGGCCGTTTCGGGGCTCCCAGATGCTGAAGTCGGGCTGTCGCCAGCTATTGCAGGCGCGGTCGGTGATCTTCTGCAAGAAGGGCCCCACGTCGCGGTCGAAGCGCTCCTCGAGGCGAAGGCGCTCGTGGACGGCGCCCAGGAGTTCACCGTAGATATCGAGCTGGAGCTGTTCCGAGGCTTTGTTTCCGATGCGTACGGGCTGCGACTTCTTATATCCCTCCAGGTGGTGGAGTTCGATCTCGGCCATGCCGGTGTCGGAGCGCAGCGGATACATAATGGAGACGTCGTCGAGGCGTCGTCCGTGGAGAAAGGAGGCGTGCTCGGCCCACTCGATGAAGTAGTCCAGCTCGTCGATATGACCCAGGGCGAAGAAGGAGCGGGCGATCTGCGCGGCGTCGCGGATCCAGGCGTAGCGATAGTCCCAATTTCTGACACCGCCGATGGTCTCGGGCAAAGAGGTGGTGGCGGCGGCGGCCAGTGCGCCCGTGTCGGCCTGAGACATCAATTTGAGGGCCAATTCGGAGCGCACGACCAGGTCTCGGTAGGGCCCGGCCCAGTCGCGCGAGCCCGTGGCGCTCGGTTTGTGTACCCAGGCGCGCCAGGCGGAGATGGTGTCATTGATCTCGCCGCGGCAGCGCTCCAGATCGGTGCGGATATTGTTCGTTCGCCAGCGGGTGATGATGCAGAACTCGTCGCCGGCACTCACGGTGAAGCGGGCGCGTAGGCTGGGGCCGTGGGGAGTCTTTCGGACGTGGACATCGCCGGGAATTCCAGCGATGGAGAGGATCTGGGTGCCGCTTCGGGCCAGCACTCCGCCCTTGATGCGCTTGAATTTTGCGTCTGCGCGGGCGTAGTCAAAACGGGGCTCCCACACCAACTCCACGGTCACTTCGCCGGCGGTGCCACGGATGAAACGGTGGATCTCGGGGCGAGCCGTGGAGTAGCCGCAGCCGTTGAGATCTCCGTGTACGGGCATGCAGTCGATGAGCTCGAAGGTTCCGCGCCCGGTGCGCATCTCCGTGCGCAATACGTTGGTGTGGCGAAAATAACTCTGATTGGACTCGAAGTCCGCACGCGCAGGAGCGATACGAAATCGCCCTCCCTTCTCGGTGTCCAGCAAGGCGCCGAAGACGGAGGGGCTGTCCAGATAGGGAAAACAACACCAGTCGATGGATCCGTCGAGGCCCACCAGGGCGATGGTGCGCAGATTGCCGATCGCGGCGTAGTCCTCGATGGGCTTATATCGCTGTCTGCGAATCTGTGGGGCCATTTGGTTCCTGCGTGGGGTTGGAGGAGCGAGAGAAGAAAGCACGACGCCGCGAAGCGATTCCCGTCGAGAGAACAGCACCTGAAAGGGATATGCCCAATATGCTATCGTGTTGTGTTGAAGTTGATACGATATCCTCGTCGAGGCATCCCGTACCGCTCTATCACCGTAAGGATCTCCATGGGAAAGTTATTCGCGCTGATCGCAATTTTCAGTTTGCTGCTCGCCTGTCAGTCCCAGCCGGAGGTCTCCGAGGACTCTCCGGAAGCCAGTGAAGCGGTAGAGCAAGAACAGGCCGGCGACGACGAGAACTCCGACGAGGACGATTCCGCCGACGACCATGAAGAGATGATCGGTGAAGATGAAGAAAAGATCAATGATCTTGATGGGTTGGAGGAGGGGGAGGGCGAAAAGGAAGCAGGGGCGGGAGACGAAGAAGAAGGTGTCGCACGACGCGACTGCCCTCCTCCCAAAGAGACGGATCCGGACACGGTGTGCGCGCAGGTGATCGTCTTCGGTCTGACGAAGGAGGGGCGTTGTTGTCAGTACTCGAATCCCTGTGTTGTACCCGACGAGATCGTCGAGGAGTTTCGTTCACTCGACGAGTGTCGCACGGCTGCCGGACAGATGGAGTAGGCGGCGAGCCCCCACCCTCGGCGCGGAACAGCGCGCCTTCAGATGGGGTGACCCCAGGCGCCGCTGGAAAGCGCGGCGCGGCGCGTAGACAACAAGCACGCGCAAAGGCAACCGAAGCCGACGGTACGGGGTTGTTGTGGCTGATGACGTGGGTAGCGTAGCCGTTGCGGGAGCTTGTAGTTTACCCGCCGCCGAGGTGTAGTGTGCCGAGGCCTTTGGTGGCCCGGTCTGACCAAAGGGAGGGCCGGGGTCAGGAGCGTCGCGTAGGCCGGGGCAGTTGGGAGAGCGAATCCCAAACCCTCACGACGAGCGCTGTACAGGCTCGGATCCCATTGGTATGATGGTGTCATCATCATCACTACCATATCTAGCCGTCCCCATCGCTCGCAGCCGGTGGCAGTTCGGGCGGCAATATCGCACTTTCAGCAGTAGGGAGGCTGCAATGACAGCATTCGCCACTCCACATTCATCA
>SLPW01000215.1 GCA_007131755.1 Myxococcales bacterium
ATAGGCCTCGCCAATGACCAGATCATCGGGATCCCAGTCCAACACCTCGCTTTCGATGACGTTGTGCACCGCCGAGTCGATGAGCTTGGAGACGATGGGCGCCGCCTTCTTGGGCGTAAACGCCAACAGATCCAGCGCTTCCTCTACCGGCTTATTTCGCACCATGTCCACCACCACCCGCGCCTTGCGCGGCGAGATGCGAACATTTTTGACCAGGGCACGATTGGCATTCGTATTTTCTGTATTGCTCATGACAATCACTCGTCTCGTTGCGACCACCTACTGAGGGCCTGCGACGTCGCCGGCGTGGACGTCCTGTCGACGTCACCCGCCATGGGCTCACAGGCCGCCTCGGCGGCGCCACTTCTTCGTTATCAACGCACCGCCCGATCGGAGGTGTGACCGTAGTAGGTCCGCGTCGGGGCGAATTCGCCCAATTTATGGCCCACCATATTCTCCGTGACGAAGACGGGCACGAATTCGTTGCCGTTGTGCACGGCGAAGGTCAGACCGATGAATTCGGGCACGATCATGGAGCGACGGCTCCAGGTCTTGATCGCCCGCCGGTCTCCGCTTTCGCGTGCCCGGGTGACCTTCTTTTGAAGGCCCTCGTCGACCCATGGTCCTTTTTTGATGGAACGTGGCATAATCTGACTCCTGAACGCGAATCGCCACCGATGACCGGCACCTGCCGGCGGTGGCGATTATTGCTTATCTCGTTGCTGTGTCTTGGTCTTTCGCCGTCGGGTGATGAATTTGTTGGTGCGCTTGTTCTTGCGCGTCTTCTTGCCCTTCGTCTTCTGACCCCAGGGGGTGACCGGGTGGCGGCCACCGGCCGTCGATCCCTCTCCACCTCCGTGGGGGTGATCGACGGGGTTCATGGCCACACCGCGCACCTTGGGACGACGTCCCTTCCACCGGTTTCGGCCTGCCTTTCCGAGCGACGTATTCTCGTGCTCCCGATTGGAGACGGCGCCCACGGTGGCCCGACAGGCCAACAGGATCTTGCGCAGTTCTCCCGAGGGAAGTCGCACCAATCCGTATTTGCCCTCTTTGGCCATCAACTGGGCCCAGGCTCCCGCCGAGCGTGCGAGCTGACCGCCCTTTCCGGGGCGAAGCTCCACGTTGTGGATCACCGTTCCCGTGGGCATATACTTGAGCCGCAGCGAGTTGCCGGGCTTGATATCGGCCTTCGCGCTGGAGACGACCTCGTCGCCCACACCCAACTTCTGGGGGGCCAGGATATAGGCCTTTTCACCGTCGGCGTAGTGCAACAGGGCGATATAGGCCGTGCGGTTCGGATCGTATTCGATGGCCGCCACCTTCGCCGGCACACCGATCTTGTTGCGGCGAAAGTCGATCTTTCGATACCGCCGCTTATGTCCGCCGCCTCGACGACGCACGGTCATCCGACCGTGGTTGTTGCGCCCGCCCGAGGAGGGGTTGGCCTCCGTGAGATTGCGCTCCGGCTCGTCCTTCGTCACCACCTTCTTCATATTCGGAAGGCGCAGAAACCGCCTGCCCGGCGACGTTGGTTTGTAGTCTTTCATAGCCATGATAAACCTGCCTTATCTCTCTTTGATGCCGTCGGCTCTTCGCCGACGCCGCCTCATACTTCGCCCACCGATTCCGTGCTCTCCAGGGCGAAGAGGTCGATCATCTGATCTTCGGCGATGGTGACCACCGCCTTCTTCCAGGCGCGTCGCCGTCCGTATTGCCATCCCACGCGCTTCGGTTTTCCGGGCATGATCATGGTGTTGACCTTGACCACGTCGACGCCGAAAATCTTCTGCACCGCCTCTTTGATCTGCGACTTGTTGGCGTCGTATTTGACCTGAAAGACGTGCTTGTTGTCCTCGGACATCCGGGTACTCTTTTCCGTCAGCGCCGGGCGAATGATGATGTCGTAAATATCGCTCATGACTTCAATGCCTCCTGAACTTGCTCCGCGGCGCTTCGGCTGAGGACCAGGGCGTCGAAGCGAAGAATATCCTCTACGTTCAAGCCCTCGGCGGCCAGGTATTTGACGTCCTTGAGATTTCGCACCGACAGGCGCAAATTCTCGTTGTGGCGCACCGTATTATCCGACTCGTCGCGCTCCGTGACGTCGACCACCAGGGCACGGGGAGTCTCCAATTTTGCGAGGGCCTGCACCGCTTTCTTGGTCTTGATCTCCGGAAGATTCAGATCCTCGACGACCTTCAAGAGGCCCTGTTCGGCCTTCATGCTCAGCACCGAGCGCAGAGCGGCGCGGCGCTTCTTCTTGGGCATCGAATAGCTATAATCCCGGGGACGGGGACCAAAGGTGGTGCCTCCGCCGACCCACAAGGGCGATCGAATCGAGCCGTGACGAGCCCGCCCGGTGCCTTTCTGGCGCCAGGGCTTTCGACCTCCGCCTCGCACCTCGCCACGGGTCTTCGTCTTGTGGGTCCCCGCACGACGGCGGGCCCGTTGCCAATTGACCACTTCCCAGAACAGGTGCTCGCGCACGGGAGCTGCGAAGACGGTGTCGTCGAGCTCCAGCTCGCCGGTCACCTCGTTATTCAGATCTACTATGTCTACTTTCATGTTTGGCTCCTGCGCCGCTCTGATTGTTGCTCGAACGGGCGAAAGAGAATTCCAATAATCTCGGCACCACAGCGCCGAAATCGACTCTTATCCCAATTGGCACCCCCGGCTGGCGGGGGGCGAATTCAGGTCTTGATCTCCACGTCCACACCGGCCGCCAGATCGAGACGCATCAGCGCATCCAGCGTCTGCTGGGTGGGCTCGAGAATATCGAGCAGGCGCTTATGAGTGCGCATCTCGAATTGCTCGCGCGACTTCTTGTTGACGAAGGGGCTTCGCAACACCGTCCAGCGGTTGATCTTCGTGGGAAGGGGAATGGGCCCGGACACTCTCGCTCCGGTGCGCTTTGCCGTATCCACGATATCTGCCGCCGACGCGTCCAGCAATTTGTGGTCGTAGGCCTTCAACTTGATTCGAATCTTTTCGTTCGCCATCTCTTAACACCTTGCCAATTTCGAGCCCCGCTCCCGGGGGAGGAGGCACTCTTTATCAAACCTTTCGCCAAACGCAATGACCTATTTCGCCGGTCGTATTGCGCCGGCGCCGAGCCATGGTGACTCGAGAACTCTTCTGTCCCGAAGACCGCTTCCAAAGCGGCCTTGCGGGCCGTCGTGTGCGGTTTGCTTCCCGGGCGGCGTGCCCACAGGGAGTGCGGACCATACAGGAGGCCCCTATCGAGATCAAGCGCGATTCACGCTCCAGATGTGATCCACCGTGATCGGTTGAAGAACTCACTGTGGTCGAGCCCTCCCAGGCCCAGGCCCGGGCCAGGACGGCAGCGACCGATCACGGCCCTTCACCTCGTCGCACTCCTTCAACGTCCCGTGAATTTATGCACGATCTCCTCGGCGATGCTGCTCGGCACCTCGCCATAATGGGAGAACTGCATCGTATAATTGGCCCGGCCCTGGGTCTTGGAGCGAAGATCCGTGGCATAGCCGAACATCTTCGCCAGAGGCACCTCCGCCTCGATGACCTGATTGCCCGATCGCGGATTCATCCCCAGCACGTCGCCGCGCCGCGAATTGATATCGCCGATCACATCGCCCATCGACTCCTCGGGGGTGACGACCTCCACGTTCATGATGGGCTCCAGCAATTTGGGCGACGCTTTTCGGATCGCCTCTTTGATCCCCATGGAGGCGCAGATCTTGAACGCCATCTCGCTGGAGTCAACATCGTGATAACTCCCGTCCACCAGCTCCACGTGAAAGTCCACCACGGGATAACCGGCCAGCACACCACCCTCTGCGGCCTCGCGGATCCCCTTTTCCACAGCATTGAAGAACTCCCGTGGCACCGCACCTCCCGTGATCGATTCGTCGAAGGTCACCCCTTCGCCGCGCTCTCGAGGCTCCAATTTCAGGACCACATCGGCGAACATTCCCTTTCCGCCGCTCTGCTTGACCAATTTCTGGCGATGGGTCACGGAGGCACCGATGGACTCGCGGTAGGCCACCTGGGGCTTTCCGACGTTGGCGTCGACCCGAAACTCCCGAAGCAACCGGTCGCAGATGATATCCAGGTGCAGCTCCCCCTGACCGCCGATGATGGTCTGGCCCGTCTCCTCGTCGACGTGGACCGAAAAGCTCGGATCTTCGACGGCCAGCTTCTGAAGGCTCTCCGACAACTTGCTCTGATCGGCCTTCGTCTGGGGCTCGATGGCGATCTCGATCACCGGATCGGGAAAGTCGATGGCCTCCAACACCACCGGATCGCGTTCGTCACACAAGGTATCGCCCGTGGTGGTGTTGCGAAGGCCCACGGCGGCGGCGATATCGCCGGCTCGCACCTCGTCGATCTCCTCGCGCTTATTGGCGTGCATCTGGAGGATCCGCCCGATGCGCTCGCGCTTGTCCTTCGTGGAATTATAGGCGTAATCTCCCGCCTCCATGGTCCCCGAATAGACCCGAAAATAGGTCAGATGCCCCACGTAGGGATCGGTCATGATCTTGAAGGCCAGCGCCGAAAAGGGGGCGTCGTCGTCGGTCTCACGGGGGATCTTGTCCTCGTCGCTCACCTCTCCGTGCTGCTCCGTAATACGGCGGTAGGATTCGGGGCTGACCCCCTCGACGGCGGCCACGTCCGTCGGCGCCGGCATATAGCGAATCACCGCGTCCAGCACAGGCTGCACCCCCGTATTCTTGAGCGCCGACCCGCAAAATACGGGCACGATCTCCATCTCGAGCGTTCCCTTTCGGATCGCTCGCCAGATATCCTCTTTCGTAATCTGGTCCCCCTCCAGATATTTCTCCATAAACTCTTCGTCCACGTCGGCGCAGG
>SLPW01000291.1 GCA_007131755.1 Myxococcales bacterium
GAGGTCGGGCCATGGGAAGTGACAACCCCCACCCGCCGAACACTCCCGAGAATTCCGGAGAGGGATTTTTGTCGGCCGACTTCTTGACCAGCAAGTCCTTTTTCGTCCAGGGAATCATGGAGCTGGCCGTGCTGTCTCAGATTATCCAATCCGAAGTGGAAATGGAGTTTGAGATCAACGGCGAAGGTGGCAACGGCGGCAACGGCGGTAATAACGAAAACGGCAACGATACCGAGTTCATCGACGTCGGAGGTCTTGATGGGCTCTTTGCCGACCTGGAAGGAGTCGACGGGCCATTGCTCAGCGACCGAATCGGATATGTCGGAGTCAGCCTCGGAGGTGTTTTGGGTGTTCCCTTCGCCGCCATCGATCCGGCCGTCGAGGCGCTCGTGATCAACGGTGCGGGCGGCAACCTGACGTGGATGCTCGAAGGTGACGAAGAAGGAGTTTCGATGTTGGGTCAACCCATCCTGGATGCGCTGGCAGACGAACAAGCGGGACCAGGGATCGAGCCGGGGGATCAGGAGTTCTTCGAGGCGATGCTCTTCGTCCAGTGGATGGCAGATTGGGTTGATCCCATCAACTTCGCCGCCACCGTCGGTGAGGAGGTAGACACGCTGCTTCAGATGGTCGACGGAGATCGGGTGATCGTCAACCGCACCACCGAGGCGCTGGCCGACGAGTTGGGTGTCGAACTCGGGGATACGACCTTCGAAGACGTCACTCATGGCTTCATCTTCATGGTGGACGACGAAGACACCGACTTCGACGCCGGACATTGTGCACGACTCCAGGCTGCAGCATGGCTTGATAGCAGCTTGGCCGGAGAGGGTGAGTTGCCCGCCGGATTGTCGGCGAGCGAGTGTGTCCAATGACGACGGATGGCAAAGACAGGGAAAATCGAGCAATGAACGCACTGGAAGACGGGAGCAGTACGATGACGAGCAGAGGATATCTGAGCGGCGTGGTGGTTGCGGCGGCGCTGTTACTGGCGCCACAGGCTGCGTTCGCGGCGGGTTTCGCCAGCACGGCGCATAGCGGCACGCAGACGGGAATGGCCGGTGTGGCTACGGCGAACCCCGACGAGCCAGCGTCGAATTTTTATAATCCGGCGGGAATGGCCTTTGACGAGAATTTGAATGTGTACCTCGGGGCGACGACGATTATTCCGTCCGTCGACTACACCAGCCCCGACGGAGCGTTCACCTACCAGACAGAAAGCCAGACCTTTTATCCCCCCAATTTCGACCTCGCCGTACCCGTCAGTGATGGGTTTACCGTCGGTGTGGGGACGACGTTCTCCTGGGGATTGGGGATCGCCTGGCCCGAGGATTGGGTGGGCAAATACGAATTTCGCAGCCAGGAGATGCAGACCTTCAACCTCAACCCCAGCGTGGCGATGGAGGTGCCGGCGGTGGACGGGTTGAGCGTGGCGGCGGGAGCACAGCTCGTGCGTTCGGCGATTCGTCAGGAGCGCGCGCAGATGCTTCCCGATGGGACGGAGTTGGACGTGGTGCTCGGCGGTACGGGGCACGGAGTCGGAGCGACACTGGCAGCGATGTTCAAGGCCACCGACGAGGTGACGGTAGGGGTCAACTATCGAAGCGCCGTGCGCATCAGCTATGACGGAGTCATTCACTTCAGCGACGACGTCAATGGCACACCCTTCCAATATCGCATGATCGATCAGGATATCGAGACGGGGATGACCGTACCGCATACGATCAACGCCGGTGTGGGTTATCAGCTCAACGACGCGCTGTGGTTGGGGCTGGACGTCAACTATATGACCTGGCGTACCTACGATCAGTTGGAGGTTCAATTCTCGCAGCAGAGCCCGGAGGGTGATATTGGCGAAGTGGATCCGTCGCTGGTCATCGACGCCGATTGGAGCGATGCAGTGGCGATTCGCCTCGGTGGACAATACGAATTGATTCCGGGTCTGAAAGTACGTGGTGGCTTCGCCTATGATATGACGCCGGTACCGGACGCGACTGTGGGTCCTTCGCTGCCGGATAACGACCGTCTCGTCTTCGCTACCGGGTTGGGATATACCCAACTCGGAACGGGAATCCGAGCCGATCTGGGCTATCAATTCGTGACACTTCCCACCCGTGAGATTCGCAACGGCACGGTGGACGGCGACTACCAGATGTCTTCGCACGTCCTTGGAGTCAATGTAGGATACGGATTCTGAGTTTTGTTGCGACAGGAAATGAAGAAGAGGGAGGCGAAAGCCTCCCTTTTTTTATTGGTCGCCGCCTGTTGAGATTGGTGGGCACAATCGCCCTATCGGGGTGCGTTCGGAATGAAGACGCCGATCTCAAGCTCGTCGCCCAGTCCGGGGGGATGGCAAAGTCCGTGACGAATAATGATGGGTGGGATGTGAATGTGGGCGGTCGGAAAGTTCGATTCGAGTTGTCGAAAGATGTCGAGGGGAAAGGCAGGATTGAAGGTCAATTCCAGGCCGCAGACGTAGGGCGTCGGGGAAGAATTCTGAGATGGCTGAAACGGCATGAACTCCGGGTGGTCCGTTGCAAAAGATGCAGTTGCCTTCCAGTGGTTCCCGCGTTGGTCATGAATATCGACGACGACGCCGTGCAGATGGCGCTGCTGTGAAAGATCGGTGAGGAGTTCGCCCAGGGGTCCAAGGATGGCCGATGTATCGGGATCGATAGATGGAGGTGGCTGTAGCCAATCGGACAGACATAAGAGAGAGGAGGACATGGTCGAGATCCTTATGAAAAGCTGATGCAAATAGTGATACGGCAAGTCGAATTCACCGTGAAGGGCCGCGATCAGGTATAGACAGGTACAGTACGTGATACGGGGCATCGCGGTGTTTCCACGGGCGACGAGAGGCGAAAGGCGTCGCTCCGTCGCTCATCGTCGAATCGAATCTGCAAGCGGTGGAATGGGGCTCGGTGACTTGCGTCTCCGGGAACGACTCATCTAAAGTCGTTGTCGATGGAGGGAGTTCAAGCGCAAATATGAGACGGAGTAACGATTTTTCACCGTTTCGGCGGGCAATCATGCGCCTGAACCCATCATTGATCGGGGGGATTGTGTCGAGTCCGATGTGCTTTGGTGTGCCCGGTGAACCGGTAGGACGGTCATTGGAGCGTTGGTTATCGAGAAGATGTATCAATGCCAGAGTCACTGACATGCTCCCTGGGGCGGTTGGAGAAGGACGCATTCGAGGCCCGATAAGGTGTCGGACGGAGAGGACCTGGGCTGTGGAAAAACAGCGTGCCCCACGATGTGCGGGCTACTATCAGACGGAAGAGGAAGCCGGGTCCAAAATGAACCCTCTTCTGGGTATGTCCCACCTGAAGTGATGGTTCCCTCCAGTATTCGCGAGGTGGACGGGAAATACAACTGAATTGTGGAGTATGGTCGACAGCAATCCCGGGCCTGAGCATGTAGGATAGTCGACAATGGGCTGGATCGATTTCGAAGGCGGGAGTGAGATGGCGGACGACAATTTGATGAATATTTCCGCCGATACGTATGCTCAACGGGAGTTGATGGCATCCAACGTGCGGCGTATTCGGACTCTTCGGGGATGGTCGCAGGAGAAGTTGGCACAGTTGGCACAGATCGATCGAACACATCTTGCACGCTTCGAGACTCGAGCCATCAATATCAGCATCGACGTGATGTTTCGACTGGCCGCGGCTCTGAGGGTTGATGCGACCCGATTGTTGACACCGCAGGAGGAGTGGCCGCCCGTTCAGGACGGCGAGGATTAACAGCGGCGATGGACACGGCGATGGGGGGGAATGAGGGAGTGATGGATGGAAACGGCGGCTTCGGTGCCGCCGGCGGCGGCGCGGATGGCCATTTGTGCGCCCGGTGTGAGGTCTCCGGCGGCGAAGACGTTGTAGACCGATGTATGGTGGTGGGGATCGACGCAGATGAAGCCACGCTCGTCTCGTTCACAACCCAACTGGGCGCCTACGTCGTCGCGGGCGTGTTGACCGAGGGCTAAGAAGAGATGTTCACAGGGTTCGGTTCGTCCGTGGGTGAAGTGAATGGAGTTGAGGTAGCGGTCCTGCTCTTCGAAAAATTCGATGGGTTCGGTGATGACCTCGATGCCGACGTCATCGAGGGTGAATTGAGCTTCTGAAAAATTCGGTTCATCACCATGGGTACAGATGAGGACGTGATCGGTCCAGGTCAGCAGGGCGAGAGCGACGTCGACGGCTTTTGGGTTAGAGCCGATGACGGCCGTGCGTTGTCGTCGGGATTCGAAGCCATCACAATTGGGACAGGTGTGGACGGTGGTTCCGTAGCAACGCTGGAGGCCGGGGATGTCGGGCCAATAGTCACGAATGCCCGTGGCGAGGAGTACTCTGCGGGCCTGTATGCGGTGACCGGAAGTGGTAATGAGTTCGAAGTGTTCACGCCCGTGGTGAATGGCACGATCGATGTGGTCGTCCACAAGCCGTGTCCCATAATGGCGACATGCCCGGCGTCCGCGATGGCGGATGCGTTCGGGGCGAACGCGCGAACATCCGAGGTAGCCATGGATCTCCTGGGTCTCCCAGTTGCGGGGATCGCCGGAGTCGACGACGACCACGTCGTGGAGGAAACGGCCCAACCAGATTCCGGCCGAAAGCCCTGCGGGGCCCCCTCCGACGATGGCGACGTCGACTTCGAGGTGTTCCGTGTCTTGAGCAGTGGGCATGGCAGTTCCCGATGGAGGCGATGGTTCAGTAGCGCGAGGAGAAGATAGGCGCGAGCAGGAGGGGACCAATCGATCCGTTCTCAGTCCTCCGGGGAGGGTTTGGAGTCGGCGAAGGGGCTGTCTGGGTCGTCGTCGTCGAGACACCCGGAGGTGAA
>SLPW01000524.1 GCA_007131755.1 Myxococcales bacterium
AGCGACGCGAGGAGGTCTTCGCCGGCTTCGAAGACGTGCACGCCGCCATCGACAACGGCGACTGGCAGCTCATCGACACCCGTCACGACGAAGAGTGGTATGGCGAAGATGACCGCAACGGGAACAACCCTCAGGTCGGACATATCCCGAATGCAGTGCACTACCACTGGGAAGACATCTTCACCGATGATGGCACCCTTCGGCCGAGGGATGAACTCCTCGCCGAATTCGAGCAGGTGGGAATCGACGTCGACGAGCCGGCCATCGCCTATTGCCAGAGCGGTGTTCGAAGCGGTTATTTCTACGCCGTTCTGAAGTGGCTCGGCACTCCCGAGGTTCAGAATTACGACGGCTCCTGGCTGGAGTGGGCCCACGAGGCCGACGAGGCCGACGTAATCCTTCCCGACCCGTCATCTGAGTAAGGACGCCCGGGAGAGCGAGGAAGCGGGCTTTCTCCGTGGCCTCTTCCTCGCTCTCCAGTGGTGTTGGACAAAAGCTTTTCCTCGCTCCCCTGAAAATGATGAGAAGAGGTACCCCGATGAATAGCAGGCGCTTAAGCTTGACCCTGATTCCCCTCCTTATCGCCCTTTTGTGGTCCGGCCAGGTCTTCGCTGCAGACTGGACCGAGACCGACGTCTTCGTAAGCGCTGACGAGACGGCGCAACTCATCGCCGGTGGAGCAGCGGTGGTCGACGCCAGGGAGACGGCCGACTTCGAAGGCGGCCATATCGAAGGGGCGACCAATCTGAGATGGCAGGACTTCGTCGATGGGGAGGGAACGGGAGAGATCGTCGGCGACGACCATCGGCTGACCCGACTTTTGCGCCAGGCCGGCGTCTCCAATGACAGGCCTGTCGTGGTATACGGAAATTGGAGCAACGATGGCGCCTGGGGTGAAGAGGGGCGGCTATTCTGGACTCTGGAGTACCTGGGCCACGACGACGTGCGCATCCTCGAGGGCGGCCTCGCCGCGTGGCGAGGTGCGGGCAATCTCGTCGCCCTCGGTCAAGCAGACGAGAGGGAAGCCGGCGACTTCGTCGTCCGTCGCCAGGACAATCTTCGCGTCACCACCAACCGCCTTCTTCGCGCCGTGACCGTGCGAAATACCTTCGAGATCGTGGACACCCGCGAGGCCGAGGAATACGCCGGCGTGGTCAAATACGGCGAAGCCCGCGGCGGTCACATCCCGGGAGCCCACCACATCTGGTGGCGCGACCTCTTCGACGAAAACGGCGAACTTCTGTCACCGCAGGCGGTTCAGCGCAAGCTCCAGCAGCGCGGCATCGACTCCTCCGACGACATCGTCCTGTACTGCACCGGTGGGGTTCGCTCCGGCTTCGTCTACGCCGTGCTTCGCGCCAAGGGCTTCGACAACATCCGAAATTACGACGCCTCCATGTGGGATTGGACCAGCAACGGCGCCCCCGTGAGCACGCCCTGAAGCGCGCTCCCTACTTCAATAGAAGAGATGGAGCTGCACGTAATACTGCCCCATCGACCACCCGGCGCGTTCGTCGCCGGGATTGTGGTACTGCACAAGGCGGTACTCCGGCTGAATTTTGACAAAGGGAACGGGGTAGAATTGAAAGCCCGCCGTGGCTGCTCGTCGACGATCTTCATCTGAATTGTCGCCACGAGCGATGGACTGCTCCACCCTTACGTGAGGCACGAACCACTCGCTGACCTGCACGGCACCGGTGGTCGAGGCGTTGATGGTGCGCCTCTGTGCATCGCTTCCGAAGTCCAGATGGGAAACCTCCATCATCACCGCACCCCGGTCGAGCCATCCCATTCCCACAAAGCCCTGGTCGTTTCGATAATCCCCGGCGCCGTATACGGAGGCTCCCACCCAACCGAAGAAGCTTCGTTCCGGTCCGAAATCAAAGCGCGGATAATAGGTCACTCTCCCCAGATAGGCCGGATCGGAGCCCTCGACGACGGTGGTTCCCATCAAATTATCGTCGATGGCGCTGGCCAGTTGATCGGAGCGGTAGCCGCCGGCCTCCACTTTGATCCAGTACCGTGGCTGATAGGAGGCCTGCACGCCGAATTCTGCGTAATTCGGTGGCTGAACGGTGCTCAATCCAAAGGATGGATCCTGTAGATAGGTCACCATTGTATGATCGTCGTGGCGGATTCCCGTGGAAGGCCGAAAGACACCGGCTTGCAGCGACGGCAAGCGCGGAGAAAAGGAAGCCTTCATATAGGCCTGGCCGCAGGCCTGGCCGGAATAGGTCACGGCACACAACTCCCCGTCGAAGAGCTGATCGCTGATCGCATAGGATCCGTACAGACTTATCTGGTCGATGGGATCGATCCACACATAGGGCTGAGCCTGCATCGGAAAGATTCGCTGCGAGGGAAGATTGAGCACCAGGTCCCCATCGTCTCCCACCGTCGGCGGGGGCCCGTCGGTGGCACGGACACGCATCGCGCGAACGTCTGCCCCCACGGCCATCCAGTCCACGACCCGATTGGTCGTTCGGTTATCGAGAAGACTGATCCGGGTACGATCGTGCTCGATGAGACCCGTATGCTTCTGGATATCCCATCCGATCTCGGTGCGCATCCCTCCGCCATCGGAGTTATAATGACAGGTCGTACAGGGCGCCCCGGAGGTGGCCGACATACGCGGATGCGCCGTCGCCTCAAGGGGGGCCATCATCACCATGGTCGGTATCGACAGCGCTGCCAGCCAGACCAGTACTACACGCATGAAAGCTCCTTACCTTCGCACAGGACTTCGTCAGCGACGTTCACTCCGGAAGAAAGACGATTCCCTCTCCCGTCTCGGCGTCGAACTCCACGGGATAGACCTGCAGTGGTTCGTCCACGCTACCTACCGTCGGTTGCTGGACGACCTCTCCATTGCGATCGAACCCCGATTGATGCCACTGGCATACGAGCATCTCTTCTTGCTCATCCCACTGAGCAGCCTGGGCTCCGGAATCACAGGGCCCCATGCTCAAGCTGTTATGGGGACAGATGCGATTGAACGCCAGCACCTCCTGCTCGCTGGTACGAACCAGCAGGACTTCCACGGCGCCCAGCGCAAAACAGGCCGTTCCCCCCACGGAAGTCAGATCTTCGAAGTCCGGATCGTCGAGGGAAAACCCGGTGGCCTCCAACTCACTCTCCAGCCCGTCATGATTGACGAATTCACAGGATTGTATCAGGGGGCAGACCGATAGGACGGCGATGGCCTTGATGGCACTTCGCCTGCTCATTGCCTCGGAGTCGGAACTCATCATACCTCCTCAGGTGGCGCCTTCAGACGCTCTCTCTGCTTGGGCGGAAGACATACGTCGTCCCACGATCAGTAGAGCGACGCCGAGAATAAAGAAAAAACCGGCCAGCGGAGCCGCTCCGTCGTAGCCTCGATCCGGAAAAAGACCGAATTGCGCCTCTCGGATCACTTCCTCCCTCGTTTCGATTTCGGCCCCCTCTCGCTCGGCCATCTCCACCACATCCTCTTCGTCGATTGAATCCGCTTCGTCTTCAAAGGGATCCTCATCTCCGAAGGGATCTTCTTCGTCTTCAAAGGGATCCTCGTCTCCGAAGGGGTCTTCCTCATCTTCGAAGGGATCTTCTTCGTCTTCGAAGGGGTCCTCGTCTCCGAATGGATCTTCTTCGTCTTCGAAGGGGTCCTCGTCTCCGAATGGATCTTCTTCGTCCTCGAAGGGATCACCGTCGGTGTCCCCTTCGTCGTCATCTTGATCGCCTGCGGCATAGAGCTCGGCCAATTCATCGGCCACGGCGTCGAAGTCCTCGAATTCGTCGTCGTCGAGCTCATCGAGCCCGTCGACGACGGTCACCGTCCTGGTCTGCTCCTCCTGAGTGACCATATGGGCACCGCTGAGGAGCCAGAACAAGATCACCCCCCCGGCAGCCAGAAGGCAAACCCCACCGACGATTTGCAGAATACGCGGCGTCCTCTGTGCATCCATCATCGATTCAATTCCAGGCCGCAAAGACAGTACCTTCTACCTGAATCACCTCGCCGACGGCGGTGCCGATGGCGCGATCGCCTCCCACACCCTCCACGTTGTGGTCGGCCAGGGCGAATTCCAATTCGAATTGAATGCGCGCGAGCCGATCCTGGGGCAAAACCGCGACCTGCACGGAGGCATCGGTGGCGTTCTCCACCCCGTTGACCTCGATGGTGCCCTTGGCGTTGGCCCGATAGTGAATCTGGCCGCTTTCGGTGCGGGCCACCCGAACGTCTTCAAGTCCCTGTAGAGCGAAGCGCACGTCGGGGCTTGCGTCGGCGTTCAACCAATCATCGCCTGCCAGATGGCGATCGCGGGTGCGGTTTCCCGTGCGAAGCGATTCGACGGGAAAGGAGATTTCACCCGTAGCAGCCTGGGGACTGCTTCGGTTCCACTGAATGGAACCGGAGATATCTTCGGTGGTCCCCGAAAAACTCTCCATGGGGGCGTTGCTCTGAAAGGTGATCGATGATCGATCGCCGTCGACGGCCCACTGATCGACGGCGTCGTCGCCCGTCACCGCCGCCGACGCCAACAAGGCCCCCAAAAATACCAGACCTGCAACCGAATAAGACAGAAATTTCACTCTCATGGCCACGCACTCCACGTCACAGAAACCATCTACTTCGCGACCGAGAACGCATAGGCTTGAATGGTCCTCCCGCCTCGGACGATGCGTCGAAAGGTCGCGGCGATAACCCGTATCAAAGGGATCTCGACTCTTATGTCTGTCGAAAGCTCGAGCCGTTACACTACTACGACGCGGGACGTCATTCCAGTCTTCAATTTTGCACCCCTGCAAATTTTGCGGATCTCGAGACATAGAAAGGCGCAACGGAGTGCGGAACACC
>SLPW01000052.1 GCA_007131755.1 Myxococcales bacterium
AAGAATTTGGGGGCATGCATCAATCCTACTGGTTATTCCAAAAACTTATGCGCAATTCAGAGCCTCACCGGGGAGAGGACCTTCGTGGCTTCGATGACGGTGGGGGGGGATGCGTCGGAGGACTGGTGGCGTGGCTCGAAGTCCGGAGGTCTCCTCCCCGAATCGGGGAGGTGCCGAGCGCGTAGTACAGCGCGAGGCGGAGGGGGCGGCGGTCTGGCTCCCAACCTCGACGGGAATGTTGCCATTTCTCTCAAACGTTACGCTACACGGTCATACAACGGTGATATACACCGTCGGCAACTGTCCGCGGGCGACCGGCGCTCTCCCTCGATCCGGTCCCAGAGATTCGAGACCTTCGGGAAGGAAGTGTTATGTGCCATAGCGACAGGCCCGACACAGGAGCCGGAGACTCTGCATCGAGGGATGAAGGGATCGTATCCCTCTGTGAGCGCCGCCGGCGTCGCGACCTCGAGGACAGTACGCAGCGGCTTATCGAGCGCATGGAGGCGCTGCACTGCGAGGCCATCTCCGTTCACAACCAGATCATCGACCGGGCGGAGTTGTCGGTGCTCACCGAGTTGTGCCGCACGACGGGATTGGTCCTGGACAGAATCGACGACGATCTGCAGGCGTCGGTTGTGATCCCGGCGGCGCTGTACGGCGATTCGGGAGACGACGTTTTCGGCAAAAAACCCCTACAGCGTCGGCTGGCGAATCAAATCGACGACGAAGAATCGAAAGCCCTGTTGCGGCAATTGTGCGCCACGAACTGCGCGGTGTGGCAATTGCTTTCCGACGACGCGGGCTTGCAGCGCTCGGTGGTCCCCCTTGCGGGGCCCGGGCGCGATGAAACGCAGGAGGTGGCGGCCATCATCTGCCGCGAGGGGCGATGCAGTGAAATCCCTGGCGTCTATTGTGGTTGGGAGCTGACCTTCGAAGGTCATCGCTTCATCGTCTTCGCCCACCGCCTCGAGCGCACAAGGGAGGTGGCGGTCCGCGATCTGGTGACAGCGCGAGAGGATCGAGACCTTCGAGATTTCTGGCGGCGCGTTCACTTGTCGCTCATCCGCTCCATCATCGATCCCGAGGGGCGTCATCCCAGACCCTTGCCGGAGGCTTCGCGCCACGCCATCCGTCGCCCGGCCTCACGACGAGGGTTGGTCCTGGCCATCCGGCGCGCCATCTGGCGTCACTTCGCCGACCCTCGTGAGGGGTTGACCATCCACGCCCATATCGCCGCATTGGTCGGTGACGACGAGGCCTACCGGGCATTTATCGACGAGTTGCTCGAGATCGCCGACGCCATCACCATCAAATTCGGAGGCCTCCCCACCGGCGAAGATCCCATCGACGTCGATGAATTGCTAACCCCGTTTTATGCCTGTAAAGAGGGCCAACTTCGCCCCCCGCAGAATCTGGAACGCCATCCGTTGGCGATCCTTTTGCTCGAAGAGCCAATCCTCGATGCGCTGCAGCTCCATCCTCACCAATCCATCGAGTCTGGCATTCGCCGATGCGCCGAGGAGTCGCGCTGTACGTCGTCTCGGGCCCTGGAGTTGGCCTGGATGACCTATCGCACGGAACAAAATCTCGTCGCCACCTACGGAGTGCGCCTCGCGATGAGTTGCAGGCCATCGATCGGGGCCGAGCAGGCGCTTCCCTGCGCCCGGCAAAGCCCCGTACTTCCCAACCTGCGAGTCCTCTTCGACCCCCGTTTTTTGGACTATACCCTGGCCGATTTAGACCTCTCCCAGCCCGACCGGGCCCGCCTGGAGCGGGCGTTGAGCCGCGAGGACTCCACCATCGATACCTTCCAACTCGCCAGGCTCGATCGCGACGAGCGCCAACTGACGCGGCTTCACGGCGTAAGCCATCATACTTGCAACGCCGTGCGCCGTGCACTTCTGGAGTTGGCCGCCCATTGGAGATGGCGGCGCTGTGGGCTCGATATTCGATCGGCCTGCCGGCGACAGACGGCGACTCCCACGGGCCCGACGAAGGGACTCGACCTTCCGAAGGAATTTTTCGACAATTGACACGTCTTTTTCTCACGTGCCAATGAAGTGCGGCCGTGGAATTGATGACTCTTGATTGGGCGCCCTTCTGGGCGCGAATACTAGACGTGTTTTTCGTCGTCGCCCCCCGACTACCATGCAATTGTTCTCCGCCATCCTGCTGAGCCTTCTGCGAAGCCTTTTGATCGTGGCCGGACTGATGGCGGTGTTGTTCATCGGCTATCTGGTGATCGCCGAGGGAGGGGACTCGGTTCGAGAGAAGTTGGAGACCACGGATCGCCTCGAGGAGTTGGATCAGGCCAGCCTGGAATATGGCGAAGCGATCGGAGAGAGGCGCGCCGATACGGTCATCCATACTGCCCGTCGACAGGCGATGGAGCAGCGACTGCAAAATGAGCGCAATGCCTTTCAGCAGCGCCTCGACGAGGAGGTCCGCGGCATCGAAGAGGCCGCCCAGCAACAGATCGCCGATGCCGAAAATGCCTTCGAGGACCGAGAGCGGCGATTGCGCGAGTCTCACCAAAGACGGGTGGCCCGCTATTGCGATAGCCTCAATCCCCTCAAATGGTGGAGCTGCCGAGAGGCGCGAAGGCGCGCCGAAGAAATGCGAAAGCAAGCCGCCCAGCGCCGAGAGGCCATGGAGGAGAACGCCCGGCAACTCGAGGAGGACGCGCGCCGCCGCGCCGAAGAACATCGCGCACAGGCCGAAGAGCGCTACGAGGCGGGTACGGCACGCCTGCGTGCCACCTCGGAGGCCACCACGGCGCTGATGGATGACTTGGAAGAGGAGCGCCAGGTCCTGGAAGACCACGCCGACAGGCTTCGCCAGGAGAAAGCGCAACTTCAGGAGGACAACTGGCTGTGGATCGAGTTTCGCGAGCGCTGGAAACATCTGCTCATCGTCGCTCTTCTGATCTTTTTGGCTCCCTTTATTCGCCGCACGCTGTGGTATTATCTGGGCATGCCCATCGTCTCCAGCGCCGATCCCATCACGCTGTCCGAGAGCACACCGAAGATGGATCCGGACCGTCCGGTGCGTATCGAATGCGGGCCCAGCAAGCGCACCATCAACGTCGAGGTTCCGAAGGACCAGCGGTTGTTGACCCGCATCGGCTACGTCCAATCCGATCGAGAAGGGGCGTCGAGCGAGATCTTCTTCGACCGCCACGCCCCCAATTTGAGCTATATCAGCGGCCTGGTTCTCATGACCCGTCTCCAGTCTGCAGACGAAGACGACGAGCCGCGCAAGGTCATGCTGGGAACCCCGGACGACCCCGACGCCTATTTGATGCGGGTGGATATCGAAAACCACCCCGGCGTGGTCCTGCGGGCTCGCCACGTGGTGGGAGTCATCGGCGATATCAAGATCAGCTCCACCTGGCGGCTGTCGAATCTACACGCCTGGGCCACCTCGCAGATTCGATTCATCACCTTCTCCGGAACGGGCACCCTGATTCTGGAGGGCTACGGCGATATCCAGGGGCGCCACGTCGAAGGAGGGCGCGAGCAAAAGCGCATGTCTCTGGTGGTGGGCTTCGACACCAGGCTTGTCTACAGCACCCGGCGCACGGCGACCTTTTTGCCCTACCTCGTCGATCCGGGGCGCGAACCGCTGGTGGTGGACGTCTTCGAGGGGGAGGGCACCGTATTTTTCGAGAAGAACCCCTCGGCCCGAAAGCGTCATCGCAGCCTTGGCGAGGCCATCGCAGGATTCTTCCTCGACGCCTTTCGGCGATTGCTCGGGCTTTGATTGGGTGATGGGCGCTGTATACTGGGGACTCCGGTGCCGGGGGTTGAGTGTGAGGTATCGGGTTTGTTGAACATTACTTCTGCAGGAGTTGTGGAACGTGTCGAAGGGAGTTCGCTGGACCATATATATCATCGTCACTGTCGGTATCATGGGCCTGGGGTTTTATATCACCCATACGGAGAGGCCCGATTCCTATACGCCCCGTGAGTCTCCCTATGGGGCCAGTGAGCCCGGAACTTCGCAGTCCGGAGATGCGCCCACCGTCGACGGAGCTGAACAGGGCTGGCAGGCGCGCATCGTCGGTCGAGTTGCGGGCACCCAGCCCATGAAGTCGAATGACCAGGAGTTATTCTCCATCGTCCTCGAATACGAAGATGATATCGAAATCGACGGGCCCATGAATCCCCAGATCGAATCGCCGATCAACCTGGTGGCCTCACAGGAGGTTTTTGAGTCGAAGCTGGATCGCCTTCCCAAGTTGGGCGATCTGCTCTTGATAAAGACGCAATCCAGCGAAAAAGCGCCGATTATTCTGCCCATCCAACACGTCGAATTTGCCGAAGACGACGGCTGAGCACACGAGTTTTATGCCCGTACCCACCATCGACGAATTGACGGACTTCATCGAAGATCCGCTGCGAGCGAAGCTCAACGCCAATCGCAAAATCCGGCGCAAGAACCGACGAAAGAATGCGCTGTTGATGGCCGTGGTGGTGCTGATTTTTTTGCCCGTGGCCATCGGCGCCACCATCTGGCACGGAAGCTACGGAAACGAATTTCTCGGAGGAGCCACGTCGAGCACCGTTCCCATCCTCCTGGCGCTGGTCTTTGCCTTCTTGTATATGCCGCTTCGGCTTCGCTATTCGTCGGAGGAGATCCCCTTCGAATATACCCCGGACGTGGTGGCTCCGCTGATCCATTTTATCGATCCTCGACTCAGCTACAGTTCCGATCGGGGAATCGAAGGCGACGAATTCGCCCAAGCCGGCGTCCTCGACGAAAGGGTGGAGGGTTTCGACAGCCGCCACCTCTTCGCCGGCAGGCTTCGCGACGTGGAGCTTCG